>JAKBCM010000088.1 GCA_021807845.1 Pseudomonadota bacterium | reverse complement strand
GGGTTCAATTGCCAGGACGCATGGAGCTATCTTCTATTGCACCTTTTGCTGATCTTCCACCCTTAGTCAACTATTTATATCACAACCTGTTACCTTATTTGACGGCCAAGCCTTTTGTTTTTTTGGGGCATAGTTTGGGAGGGCTCATTTGTTTTGAATTAGCACGTTTATTGGAGAAACAGGGCCATATAGGCCCAAAGAAGTTAATTATCGCAGCCTGTCAATCTCCTCGTGGGAATAGAAAGCGGCATCAAGTAGCCAATGTTTCTCATGATGCATTAATCAACAAGTTACTTGAATTTAATTACACTTCACGTGAAGTGCTAGAATGTGATGAGTTGATGCAATTTTTAATACCAATCATTCGAGCAGATTTTTCTATCAATGAAAGTTATCAATATGTCGAAGCAAAACTGCTCAATTGCCCCATATTTGTTTATGGAGGCCAAGAGGATACGATCACCCTACAACATGAGTTAAAAGGTTGGGCACTTGAAACCGCTAAGACCTTTCATCTGCGCCTATTTGCTGGGGGACATTTTTTTATCAACAATGGTTCGTTTGAATTTTTTGATACGCTCTCTCGTGATCTTTTAGAACAGCTCTAAGCCAGTGGATAGATGGGATAAGATGCTAAATTGGCATATGTCTGGTATTATCTGCAACATTTCCATGACTGGATTGGAGCATCAGTGTTTGTATTGACTGGAGGTGGCAGTGGTATTGGAAAGGCATTGGCCAAAGTGTTGGCTATGCGAGGACAGTCTGTCTTAATTATTGGCCGTACAGTAGATACTTTGAAAGAAACGGCAAGCTTTTCAACATTGATTGATTATGTCTGTGCGGATGTGTCCACTGAAATGGGTAGGAGTCAGCTCCTTTCTTATCTAGGTCAATATCGTAAAATTGATGGCTTGATACACAATGCAGGTATTATTGAGCCTATTGTACCCATTACAGACATTGATCTACCAGCATGGCGCCAAGTCATGGCAACCAATTTGGAAGCCCCACTTTTTCTTAATCAAATGTTACAAGATAAATTAGTCAATAACCGCGTGCTACATATCGGTTCAGGGGCTGCACATTTTCCTGTGAAGGGTTGGTCGGCTTATTGTGTGTCCAAAGCGGCTTTACATATGTTAACCCAATGTTGGCAAATTGAATGCGAGCGTGTTTCATTTGCAAGTGTGATGCCTGGGATCATTGATACTGACATGCAAGAAAAAATTCGCCAATCTTCAGAAATGGATCCTGAAAAAGTTCATTTTTTTAAAAAATTAAAAAAGGAAAAGCGATTGATAACACCAGAAACAGTGGCTCTTTTCCTAGCTTGGTTGTTATTGGATGTAGAGAAAGGGCGATATGAGTCTAAAGAGTGGGATATCTATGATAAAACACATCATCATGAATGGTTAATCTCACCCCATCAAGTTCCGCTAATGGAGTAAAGAGTGTGTTTTTGAATAAAAAATGGCTGTTGAATGCCACTATCATGGATCACAAAGGCATAGAACTTCCAAACCATGCTCTGTTGATTGAGGATGAACGTATCGCATGGTATGGGCCAATGACCGAATTACCTAGAAAATATCAAACAGGGGATATTTTAGAAGAAGATTGTTGTGGGGATCTCATTACTCCTGGACTGATTGATTGTCACACACATCTTGTTTATGGAGGTTGTCGAGCAAATGAGTTTAACAAACGCTTGCGAGGCACGTCTTACGCGGAAATTGCAGAAGGTGGAGGTGGCATTTTATCAACGGTCAAAAAAACCAGAGCTCTTTCCGAAGAAAAATTGCTAGAGGAGTCCTTACCAAGAATTTTAGCGATGCGAAAAGAAGGGGTGACCACCATTGAAATAAAATCAGGCTATGGTCTTGATTTAAAAAATGAGTTGAAAATGCTTCGCGTGGCAAGACAACTGGGAAAAATCGCAAAGGTTCGTGTGAAGACAACATTTTTGGGCGCACATGCTATCCCTCCTGAATATTTGGGTAAACGTCAAGCGTATATTGACTTTCTTTGCCGGGAAGTGCTTCCTAAAGTGGTCGATTCAGGATATGCGGATGCTGTTGATGTATTTTGTGAATCGATCGGGTTTTCAATAGCAGAGATGGAGCAGTTATTCAGATGTGCTAAAGAGTTAGGGTTGCCTATCAAATGTCATGCTGAACAATTGTCAAATATGGGTGCATCAGCGCTTGCTGCTGAGTGTGGCGCACTTTCTTGTGATCATTTAGAGTTTTTGGATGAAGCTGGTGCGCATATGATGGCAAAATCCAACACAGTTGCGGTATTACTGCCGGGTGCTTATTATTTTTTACAAGAATCAAAGAAACCTCCTATTGATATGTTGCGAAAGGCAGGAATAGCAATGGCTATTGCGACCGATTGTAATCCCGGTTCATCCCCAACCACCTCTCTTCCATTGATGATGAATATGGCTTGCGTATTATTTGGATTGACTGTGGCTGAGACATGGATGGCAGTGACCCATCATGCTGCAAGAGCACTGGGTATCGCTCATCAAACAGGTAAGATTGCGGTTGGTATGGCTGCTGACTTGGTACAATGGCGCTTGTCCGATTCTGCTCTTTTATGTTACCACTTTGGTTATCCAATACCGCATAGAACCATGATTGCAGGTGAGTGGATCGCTTCTTGGGAAAATGTTCATGGAACGTGATATTCCTTTCATTTCTGCAGACAAAAAAGTTGCTGAACTCACCTTGCGTGGGGTTATTTTGGCGATATTGTTGACTTGTCTTTTGGCCATGTCTAATGCTTTTTTGGCGTTAAAACTAGGTATTTTAACTTCTGCATCTATTCCCGCAGCCATTATTTCAATGGGCGTATTACGCTTATTTAAAAAGTCTACCATCTTAGAAAACAATGCAGTCCAAACGGCGGCTTCTGCTGGCGAAGCCATTGCAGGAGGTATTGTCTATACCATCCCAGCCTTGATTATTATTCGATATTGGCATGGGTTTGATTATGTCACTAATTTTCTGATCGCAGTGAGCGGCGGGATTCTCGGGGTTTTATTTTCTATTCCATTAAGACGGATATTGGTAAAAGAGCCTATTTTGAAATTTCCAGAAGGGCGAGCTATTGCTGAAGTTTTGAAGTCTTCTGCTGAGAAAGTTGGTGTCCAAGATATTGTGCTTGGAGGTATCGTAGGTGGTGTTCTCGAATTATTACAAGTTGGTTTTAAGGTCATTGCCAGTAGTTGGAGTTATTGGTTTTTAGCTAAGAGGTCAATATTTGGATTTGGTACAGGATTTTCAGCCACTATGATAGGGGCTGGATATTTGGTTGGGCATGCCATGGCATTAAGTATCTTTTTAGGCGCCGTTATTTCCTGGCTTATGGCATTACCCATCGTCAGTCAATTTTATCCAGAATTTTTAAATGGTTATTCGGCACAAAAAGCGGCTATTTCTTTATGGAATAGTGAAATGCGATATATTGGAATTGGTGCCATGTTATTTGCGGGTATTTGGACTTTTTTTCAATTAATCAAACCATTGAAATCGAGTATGTATGCTTCTTTTCAAGCGTATATGGCAAAAAGCAACACGAATTTACAATTCATTCGTACCGATAAAGATATACCGATGCCATTTATTTTGATGGGTATTTTTGTGATAGCCGCCATTTTATTTGTCTTCTTTCAAGTGATTTTTCCACTCGAACAAGCAGGGCTTAGAGGCAGGTATGATCTCAGTTTGGTTTTTGGTATGGTTTTGTATGTGCTCATTATTGGATTTCTATTTTCAGTCATCACGGCTTATTTCTCAGGAATGGTTGGCGTAACCGCGAGCCCAGGGAGTTCAGTGGTGATTGCAGGTATATTATTTGCTGCATGGTTACTCCTTTGTGTGATTAATCGAGTGATTCCCTTACCACTTAACCCTGGCCAAATTCAAGCAGCAGAAGCTATGACCATTATCATCGGATCGGTGGTGACTGGAATCGCGGCCATTGCTAATGATAACACCCAAGATCTGAAAGTGGGGCAGCTCGTGGGGGCTACTCCTTGGAAACAACAAGTGATGCTATTGCTTGGGGTCGTTGTTTCCTCATTGGTGATTCCTCCAGTGATGCAATTATTGTTTGATGTGTATGGAATCGCGGGTGTTGTGCCCAATGAAGGGATGGATTTGAGCCAAACATTACCTGCACCAACCGCGGCTTTATTAGCGGCCGTCACTGAAGCGGTTTTTAATCATACACTACCTTGGCTCATGATGTTTATTGGAGCATCTATCATTTTTGTGATTATTGTACTGAATCGAATATTTCGATTAAACCGAGTGGTTAAGATTTCTATTCTAGGCGTGGCCATTGGAATGTATCTTCCTTTAGCGTCTTCTTTTCCACTATTTATAGGAGGAATGATTGCTCAGTTTGTAGAAAGACGATTACATCAAAAAAAGCTGAGTCAAGCACTTGAAAACCAACATAAGCAAATTGGCACATTATTGGCTTGTGGACTCGTGGCAGGCTCTGCATTAATAGATGTATTTCTTGCTATTCCTTTTTCTATTTTTCACAGCCAAGATGCTTTGAGTTTAACTGGCTCAGGTTGGCAACCCTATGGCGTTATGCTTTCGGTATTATCTACCATAGCATTGGCTGGGTGGATAAAAAGGCGAGTTTGTTATGAGAGATGAAGTAAGTTGGCACAATCTTTTACTTGTTTTCTAAGTTTTTCTGAGTAAGAATAATAATTCTTGGTCATTTTAATAGGGATATGAAATGATAAAAAAAATTAAAGTTTGCTCATTGTTTGTAGCTTCACTCTATGTTTCCGCCCCGATGGCTGAAACCTTTAAGGTTCCAGCAACAGCTGAAACGACCACACTAGGGCTATTTACCCTAAAAAAGTCGCCGGTAGTCAAAGTTCATTCCGGTGATTCTGTGTCACTGGCAACATGGAATAGTTGTCTTCACGAAATGGTCTACAATAAAACCTCCCCTGCTGATGTGGCTCAATTTTATGTCAAACACGACATTCAGAACCGACGTGGTATGCATACGCTGACGGGTCCAGTATACGTTGAAGGAGCCGAACCTGGGGATGTGTTAGAGATTCGAGTATTAGATATCAAATTGAATGATTTTGGCTATAACTTTTTAAGTCCTTCACAAGGGATATTTAACGATTTTAGCAAGCCTAGGATTAAATATTTTAAATACGATAAAAAACACAATTCTACTGAGTTTGTAAAAGGGGTTTGTCTTGAACTCAAACCTTTTCCAGGGGTTATTGCTGTAGCGCCTCCTCTAGATTGGCCAGATGGATGGCCAGTAAATCTGAAGTCTCACATGGGTCAACCCGTTCCTGGAGAGTTTAATTCCGTTCCACCAGGTCCTTTTGGCGGTAACTTAGATGCGCCAACACTTCATGTGGGTTCTATTCTTTATCTCCCAGTCTTTCAAAAAGGCGCATTGGTGTGGACAGGGGATTCTCATGCCATGCAAAGTAATGGAGAAATTGATGTGACGGCTTTGGAGACTTCTTATGAGGGGATTACCTTACAGTTTATCGTCAGAAAAGATCTCAAGGCAGAAGGCGTATTTGATAAAACCAAGAGAAATGGAGAAAATTACAATACTTGGCCTGTCATCGAAACACCTAGTCATTGGTTGATTGTTGGTTTGAACGAAGACTTGTTACAAGCCATGCAATTGGCGGCTAAAAATGCCATCGACTTTTTAGTCCGTACACAAGGGTTCACACGTGAAGATGGCTATCAATTCTTGAGTATGGTAGGGGACTTTGAAATTGTTGAGGCCGTGAATGTGGTTAAAAACGTTACCGTACGTATTCCTAAAAAGCCATTCAAAAATCGCGGAAAACT
>JAKBCM010000087.1 GCA_021807845.1 Pseudomonadota bacterium | reverse complement strand
CATCCAGAACGATGCTTCTTTGGAAATCTGAACTGGATTACTTCCCTACGTTCGCAATGACGACATATTGTGTTTATTTTTTATTGTATAAGTTCGCCCTGCAACAAGATACTGAAAAACTTGATCCAACGACCGAAAACGTGGGATAATTGTCAATTATTTAAACATAAAATGCATTTTAACCACACTTGTTATCCCAAACATAGTGAGTGATAACAGGTGTGGTTACCATTTTTTATCTTTTTCTATTCGGAGGAAAATGCTGTGCCTCAATTTTTTCATGTCACCACATCATCCACACTGATTGGATTGGTAAAAACTGGATTTGGTTTGTGTAGCTCAAAGACACTCGTTTCACAGTATGGTTTTGCACCGATAGCTGGTGAAATAGCAGCTGGTGGTTCTATTGGTGCCACCATTGATCCCGGAATCGCTTTTGCAAAAGCAGGAGATAGTTATTGGCGTTTCGATAACTTGATGGGATCTTATGGAAAACATACCTGGAAGCAAAAAAGATATGCTTCAATCGAAGCAATCGAATCAGCGATTGATACCATGTCACAACATCATTTCTCAACAATGAATGAAGTGTTGATTCAGCTCATGCGAGACAAACAAATGGGAGATAGTGTTGATTTGCCAGAAGAGAAGTTCAACGAGTTATGTAAAACAATAGATGAAAAGTTGAAAGAGATCAAACAATATTACCTGAGAAATTTTGTCATACCCGTTTATTTTAAAGACACATCAATAACAGGCATCATGGCCAATGAATACAGACACGTTTTTATACGAGCTCTCCTAAATACCATTCCCCTTGATTTTCTTCAACAATCCCTCGAGCAACAAGAAGCATTTTTTGCAACGTTTCCTCAGTTGTTTAAAGAAGCCATGGCTCAAAGTGAAAATGAGGCAGTCGAAATACAGTTTTCAGATTTGTTTGAAAAAATCTCTCACACCGAATGCGCCAAACCCTATTTTCCAAGCTATGCATTTGATACAGCTATGATTCTTCCAGACAGGTTGGATTTCATTACCAAGTGTCTAGAGATGGGTTGGGAGGAACCAGACAGATTAGTGGATACCAAGAAACTCCGAGAGAAAATCATGGCTAACTGTGAGCAATTAACCGCACAAGTGGAACACTTCAAAAAGGTATTAAAAGGGGATGGCATTTATGTTTTATCACAAAGTGAGAGAGAGCATTGTCTGAAGCCTTTTCCTATCGTATTTATTTTGAATGATGACTCTAAACTTAGTCCAGTTAAATACGAGTTTCGTGCTCATGGTAAGCTTAAGATAGGTGAAGATATTCAAACGATGGCCACACATGAAGAAAACATAGAGACACTTCGAGATTTTTTTGGACATCACGGTATAGAAAATATTCGTATCATTCCTATCAGCAGTTTGACACCACCAAACATTTCAGCGCATTCTATGTTTACCCCAAAGCCACCAATGGCAAGGACAGCAACAAGCCCTTACGCTTCAAACACATTCAACTAAAAATGATGAAAGATTTACTAAAAGTAGAGCGCGAATTTTATCATCGAGACACAACTGAAGTCGCAAAATTACTTTTGGGTCATTTCTTGGTACACCGCGTGCAGGGCATTGAGAAAGTAGGTAAAATTGTTGAAGTAGAGGCATATCTTGGCGAGCATGATCTTGCCTCACATTCATCAAAAGGACGAACCAAACGCACAGAAGTCATGTTTGGTCCTCCTGGGTATTCGTATGTGTATATCATTTACGGCATGTATCATTGTTTCAATGTGGTCACTGACTCTCCAGGAGTTGGCGCTGCCGTTCTCATCCGAGCATTGGAGCCCATTTTGAATATCACAGGACGTACCCAGGGCCCTGGTTTGTTATGTCAGGCCATGCAACTAGATAGGCGGCATAATGCACATGATTTACTCAGTGATGATTTGTTTATTGCTAGAGGAGAACATCCCTTACGAGAGCCTGTGATTGCTACGCCGCGAATAGGTGTACATTATGCGAAATCTTGGGCCATCAAGCCCTTGCGATTTTATATTGCAGGGAACCCCTTTGTTTCTAAAGTAAAACCTCATACTCACATGCGTGATGGATTATAAATCATGATCGTTTCTATCATCAAAGCCACTTCAGACCAAGATATCCAAACCTGTTTGAACATTCGCTTTCAGATCTTTGTTCAAGGTCAACAGGTTCCCATTGATGAAGAGATCGATGGAAAAGATAAGGAAAGCACTCACTTTCTATTATGTTTAGATGATCATCCTGCTGGTACGGCAAGGGTGAGGGTTATGGAGAATGTTGCAAAAATTGAACGGGTGGCTATCTTAGACGAGTTTCAAGGGAAAGGATTAGGACAGGAGCTTATGCTGTTTATTTTGACGGAAGTCCAACAACATACATCCGTCAAAAAAATCAAATTGAGTGCACAAACCTATGTGATTCCTTTCTATGAAAAACTAGGCTTCAAAGTATGCAGTGATGAGTATATGGATGCTGGGATCCCACATCAGGATATGGAGCTTCATGTTTCAAAGTAATCATTCAACAACTTTATGGTAATGGGCTTTAAGATTTGGCTACCATAAAAAGTATCAGTAGCTGCCGGTACTTCTTTATCTGTGAGATTACTGACAAATATATAAGAGGCCGTCCCTTTTTGAATAAAACCAACAAACCATCCATCTCGTAATGGGCTTGGATTCTCTAATCGCTCACTACGCCCATGTCGTCCTGCGCCTGTCTTACCATAATAGTCGGCCCCATTTTTTAGTTTCCCTAAATATAAATTGCTCTTAGTATTTTCGATAGCATCGGGCTTCACTTGCAATTGATGGCTCAACATGTTCTTTAAGAATTGTAGCTCTTCTATGGCAGAGATTTTTAAGCTACTAGCAATCCATGCATACTGAAGACCATTGTGTTTACCAGGATCCCCAGTAAAATCCTGATTACCATAGTGAAAATCAGCTAAATAATGTTTGATCCTATCATAACCCAACTTTGGCGTTAGCTGTTGAGACAGCCAAACCACCGAGTATTGTAACCAACTTTTGGGGGTTTGATCTTGTTCATGTTCGGGTAGTACGCCCTTTTCACCGGTCCATTTAAATACCGTATTTTGATGAATGATGCCTTGATCAAACGCCATCACAGATAGGGGGATTTTAAACGTGGAATTCGGTGAGATTCTCTGGCTACAACGGTTGTTTGGATTATACTCACTGATGATTTTGTGTTCATCCATGCTATATAAAATAAAACATCCGTCAAAATGTTTAAAAAGTTCTGAAAATTCATGGGCACTGATTTCATGAGCGTTCGCTATCAGGGTGCTCATTGCAAAAATGAAGGCTAGCATTTTTTTCATTGATCAATTCCTTAACAAGGTTCGTAGATGATCCGTAGATAACCTTTGACTATGAATGGCAAAAAGTGTACAGTTTTGCTTCATTTAAATCCTAATTCAGTCAGAAAGGCTCGTTTATTATGGCAAAATTTGAATTCAAAACCAATTCTAACCCGTTTATTCATGGCACAGATTCCAGTGTATTAAGGCTTTTGCCCATCACCAACTATACGCTTTTTTCTCCTGTTCACATGTTACAGGAATTTGGCATTGCTCCAATGGGAGGAGAGGTGGTTGGAGGAGGACTATGCGCCCCTCATTCACAGTCACGCCTTGCATTTGGCCGAGTATATGGTGAAGGGTATAACCTAAAGAATATTTGTAGCCAGTATGCAGTACCCGGTCAAAGTGTACCGCAAGAAAAACAAATTGAACAACTCAAAAAAGAACTACTCAAAAGTCCATCCGGACTATTTTCTAACATCAACATTCTACTCATACAAATTGCCCGATTGAAACAAACAGGTGTTGAAAACGATGCGTTTCTAAATGCAACGGAATTAAAAACACTAAAAGACAATTTAGATGCCACCCTAAAGTTTTATTATTTCATGCTCCTAGTGGGTTCAGAGCTTGTGCCTAGCAGAGTGTTCTCATCTGTTTCAATGACAACAAAATCCAACCTCTTTGATGCCCAAAACGTGATTAAGTTGCTCAAAGAATCTAAAATTGACGTCAAAGCGATTTATGAATCAGCCGCGCCAGAAAAAGCAGCGCTACAATCCATTGCTGATTTATTTAAAGTGGTAGAGAATCAAACAACATTTCCACTCTTAGAAGTAGGCAGGCCAACTTTAGAAACAGATACGATTCATAATGCCGACTACTATGCAGATAAGATATCGAGAAATGATTATTCCGGTTATCAACTCATTAATATTTTATCTTTTGCGGATAATCGCGCATTTAACACGTCTTTTTTTGTTGAGTTTCATTATCATTTTCGTTATATTTTACAGTCATTTGAGCACAGAATTGAGCTCCTCAATAAACTATTGGATCAAAAGCCTGGCATGCCAGATGGCGAATACCTACCCTTCAAAGACGATAGATTTCCCATCATTTTCGTGGTTGAGGATGAAGATAAACTGGGATTATTCAATTTGTTGGCTGGGGAATTTCGTGCAAATGCGCCAATGGTTTTGGGTGAGGATATCCACATCATCGCGACAGATAATGAGGAAAATAGAGGAAAAGTACAATCGTTTCTAAAGTATCAAGGATTGGAGGATAAAGTCACTGCGCTCACCTATGATGAATTACAAGCATCAGCCAATCAAGAACATGCGCTTGAAGATCCAAAGTTCAAAACATGCGATATTCATTTTACAAAAAATCACTCGCCTAGCCATGATCGCATGAAAATCATAGACATATTTCATGATGCACTTGCTTTTAATTCCAGTTTACGCAAAAAATTTAAGACAGACAAAGATCAAGAACGACAATTTGTCGTTGCCTCTACCGCTTTCAAATATGCACTCTTAAAAGAGCTAGAACTTGGAAATGATCAATATGCCCTAAAAAATGCTGAAGCTTTCGCAGCCCTCAATCAGCCCAATGTGGACTTATTAACTCTATTGCCTCTCTTTAAAGATGCGCTCTTCTATCAAGAACCCAATGTACCGGTTGAACCCTACACACGAAGTGCAGGAGCCGTTTGTTTAAACCTCCTCATCGGAGCTCTCATCGGTTTAGCAATTGTGGGTATCCTGTTATTAGCCTCAGTACCCTTCAGCTGGGTGGTAGCAGCGAGTGTCGTTGCCGTGTGTCTTACCCTTGGCGCAATCGGTGGTGAACTCTATGGACAATGCTCGGCCCAACAGCCACCGCTCCCTCGTACACACAAAGAATCATCAGAACGCGGCATGAATGTATATGCCTTCTTCTCACCAAAATCAGAACCAGAAGAAATCCCTGCTCCTGAAGATTTTTTAAACATACCAGCTGCCGTTTAGCACATCTAAGATTCTGGTCTCAATACGCCAGCCGCTTCGGTGGTTGGCGATTTTATGTTCGGTAACCATTTTTTAGCCTCAGCATAAATGTTTGGTGCACAATAACTTAAAATTTCATGAGCTCTCTCAACATAACCACTAGGCATATCGATAAAAAATGAGGCTATATTTTTCAGTAGAGAGCTCGATTTTTCTTCCCCAATCCACTGTTGAATTCTTTGAGC
This sequence comes from Pseudomonadota bacterium, assembly GCA_021807845.1. The sequence goes on along the minus strand of JAKBCM010000087.1, from coordinate 321 downwards.
CAATTGTGTTTGGATGCAAATATCTAGATTTTCAACCTGTCCTCTGTAATAAAACCGTCCATTGATTTGTGAGCAGCCAATCCCTCTTTTGACATACTCTAATACTCTGTCTAAAAATAACCCTTCATCAGGCAATAAAGGAACACATAAGCTAGCGGCAAAAACTTGATCTCTTTGCATTTTTTACCCTCCTTGAAACTCATCATAAGAACATACCAGTGTAACTCGAGTTTAGCCATTTTTCCCTAATCCGTTCGCCCTGAGGAGCGTGCGTAGCACGCGTCTCGAAGGGCTTTCTAAGCAGCTAAAGTGAGCTGATAG
>JAKBCM010000086.1 GCA_021807845.1 Pseudomonadota bacterium | reverse complement strand
TATTGGGATGGCTCTGAATAATAATATTGAAATGTAAAATTTGCTCTAATTTTCGAGTTATATAACTGATCTCATGTTAAATCAGGGAGATCCCTCGCTTCGCTCGGGATGACGGGCGAGCAGTTACTTTTTAGCTAAAGAAATGCAATGGATGGAACAACTGTCCAATTATTTGGGAAAACCGATTGATGTTGACGGTATGGTTGCCGCCATGAATGCACCTGCTCCTATTTTGAACGTGTTAAGTGTGGGGCTTTTTGCCGCACGCTTCATCGTGAATGCAGGGATCATTTTAAAGCATGTTTTTGCTCCCACCGAAGAAGAGAAATCAATAGACATAGGGACGCGACTATGGAATGAACTCTACGATCGTCATTGTGTGATGTTAAATGATCTGGTTTGGGCAATTATCAATTTATTGACCAACTATTCAGCTCTTTTCAATATATCGATTCCTGTAGCCAATTATTTAATGGTAGGATTTTTGTTTTTTGATATTTCATTACTGCTTTATCGACATTATTTAGCCAAACAAGAATATTTAGAAAAAAAGGCACAGTATCTTTTTGAAAAATCAAATTATGAAACCCTAATGGGTGCAACAACGTTAAGTGCAGCTGATTTGAGGAAATATCAGGCCTATTGTCAGATGCTAGATGAGCAATTAAAAGAACTTGAAATCAGCTGGAAAAAGACCAGTGCCACGCTTTCATTTAATATTGCCGCCGCCGTTTTTTTGTTTTCTGGATTTTCAGGTACTTTGCTCCTAGCAAATCCCGTGGGGATGACTCTATCATTTTTAGTTTGTACGATTGCGATAGCTATGTATCTTAGTGCCGATATGTATGGAATATATAGGGAAAAAGCGGAGAGACTCAACCAATGTGCGCTTGAAGGAAAAGATACAAGTATGGCTTTACTGGAATATCAGGCCGCGCGCAATGATTTTATCTTGACGATGACTAAGAATATCATCATGCCATTGCTTATCATGACGATTTTTGCTGTCTGTTGGGAAGCAGCAGTGGTACTGACCGCTGTCTATATTGGTTATGAATGTACCAAAGGCTATTTTAATTCGCCACCAAAACTCGAAACATTAGAGCCTCCATTAGCAGGAGAATCAGCCGAAAATGACGAGCCACACTTATTAATGGGTGTTTCGTAAATAACAGTAGCTGTTTGTCTTAAAAGAGCTCTGTACATGACAATTTTTGTCATGTACAAAGTTAAAAGAGTTAGGGGTGTAGAGGCCAACTGCTTTTTCTAGGATAATGTGTACATTTTGATTAAAATAGAAGTCATTTCGTGCTGGCATTTATTCAGGAACCTTTTAGGATTGGTACGCTTAAATTCCCACATCGCTTGATTCAAGGACCGCTGGCGGGATTCAGTAGCGCACCTTTTCGAGCGCTTTTTTATCAATTTCTCCCACCAGCTTATTCTGTGTCAGAAATGATCTCAGCTCATGATGTTTTATTTAAACATCAAATAGGCTCCAGATATTTATACAGAGCGCCAAATGAGACCAAACTTTGTTATCAATTGGCAGGTTACGATCGAATCACAATAGCCGATGCTGCTATAAAATTGGAAGCAATTGGTGCCGATTTAATTGATTTGAACTGTGGTTGTCCAAAGCCAAAAATTCGCAAAAAAGGAGCGGGTAGTGCGCTACTTGAAGATCCCAAACGGTTATGTGACATCGTCAGCCATGTGCGCCGAGCCATCCAAGTTCCCTTAACGGTCAAGCTTCGTATTTATGGAAATGAAGCCGATCTAGATTTAGCCAAAGCGATTGAAAATGCTGGAGCAGATGCTCTGATTGTTCATGGTCGCCGCTGGACAGAAGATTATGATATTCCTAGTGATTATCAACAAATCAGGGCCATTAAGAATACGGTTCGCATTCCAGTGATAGCTAACGGTGATATCAGTGATGAACACACATTGGCTAAAGCCATTTCTTCTTCCGCTTGTGATGCTTACATGATTTCACGCAAAGGTGTTGGACATCCTTGGATATATCAGCAATTGTTGGGCGGGTCTCCCTTAGTCAATGATAAGGTTAGAGTAGAATGCTTTCTGTCTCATTTAGAGGAGTTGTCACATCTGATTGGTGAGCACCAAGCCGTTTTGCAAAGTAAAACACTGGTGAGATATTATTTTAAAAATCGAATGAGTCAGGGGCATTTACAGGATTTTTATGATTTCAGCCATCTCGATGAGGTTCGGGCTTTTATAAAAAGCTATTATTCCTTATAAAGTAGGGATGTGACTACCGTTGCAATGATGATGCCTGCTAAAACATTAAAAAAGCGGCCTGCAACGAGACTAATTGAATCTTGAGGAAGCCCTGCTAATAACATGATAGCTAGCGCAGTACCAGCATGGTTTCCTGTGGCTGACAATTTGGTATCATATCCTATCAGCATGCCGCATAGAAAAAATCCAAGCCCTAAGGTGATTCCAATCACGATGATATTGGAGGGGAAAAAAATCGCCACGGCAGAGCCTACAATCGCCGCAGCGACTTGTCCTAAAAAACGAGCCCATCCCTTTTCACCTGTTTTTTTGATGCTATCTTCCATGATCACGAATAAAGTAATCGTGACCCAAACGCCTTGGGGATAGCGAAAAATCATCCAAGAAAGAAAGGATAATGAGGCAGTGAGGCTAATGACCAATGCATCGAAAAGATCATGTTTAGAAAAATGAATATGCTCGAAAACTTCAATGATATTTTCAGGGACATCATGATCTATCAGCGCATGATCTTTCGCAATGCATTTAGACATGATAGTACTCACAACAGCCATGACAATAATACCTAAACAGACCTCAAACGTACGATAAACAGCGACTTCTTTGATGTTCCCGAGTAAAACCGATTCGATGACAATAACAGCACTAAATCCCGCAACCACAGATAAATAATTATAAGGCCTTATTTGCAATCCAATATAACTGGTTATGGTAGAAAAAATTAAAATGGCAAAAAATAGGGCATAAGGGGACATACCAATCTGTTCTGCCACAACATAACCCATCCAGGCACCAATTAAGGTGCCAGTTAATCTCAATATCGCCTTGACAAAAGTGGCTGAAAAACTAGGTCGAGTAATGGCTGAAATGGTCACTGTAGCCCAATAAGCTTCCTTAAAATGAAAATACTCAGGGATGGCAAAAGAAATGAGGCCACAAAGACTCATTTGGAATCCAACGATAAGGGCCTTGTTCAGTTTAGTGTTCATATGCGTCTTTGCCTTTAAGTTCGTCCACCATCTACTTTAAGGGTTTGTCCTGTAATAAATGGATTGTCAACCATCATGAATACTGCTTGGGCAATGAAGCTTGGATTGCCATGGGTCTTTAGTGGCGTTTTTGCAATGATAGCTTCTTGTTGATGTTCGCTCAATGCATTGTCATTTAAAGGCCATAAAATAGCGCCAGGTGCAATGGCATTGACTCGTACATAGGGTGCAAACTCTCTTGCTAAAGATTTGGTTTGCATATCAAGCGCTGACTTAGATTGGCAATAGATGGTATACCCTTTTAAAGGTTGTAAGGCATGAATGTCTGTGATGTTTACAATGGCGCCTTTCACTTCTTTTAGATAAGAAAATGCCCCAAGACTTAACCAAAATGGGGCTTTTACATTGATGGTGAATAAGGCATCCCACTGTGTTTCATCAGGATGTTCCATCGGGGTTTTGGCGAAGACTGAGGCATTATTAACCAGTAAATCAAGTTGTCCCGCCCAGGCAATGGTTTTACTAATGAGCACTTGAGCGTTTTCTTTCTGACGAAGATCAGCACTGATCATCATCGCACTGTCTGGTCGTTTCTGGTTTAAGTGAAGGACAAGTGTCTGAGCTTCATCAATCGACTGATGACAGTGAATGACCACGCGAAAGCCTTTTTGATGTAAATAGTCTGCGATGGCGGCTCCAATGCGTCTTGCTGAGCCAGTAACTAATGCTATTTTAGCGTCTTGTTTGTTGCCGTGTTTCAAGGTATGTTCTCCTTTTATCCAAAGTGATGCCATGTTATGGTTTTATTTGATTTGATAGCAAGAGAAATACACCAACGAGGCCCCATTCCTTTTGTAGAGTTCATGCATCATGCTCTTTACGCTCCTGATCTCGGTTATTATAGTGCAGGTATAAAGACATTGGGTCTTGATGGCGATTTTGTTACAGCACCAGAACTGACCCCTCTTTTTGGTCAGACACTCGCTTTGCAATGTTGCCAAGTATTAAAGGAATTAGAGTCTCCCATTTTATTTGAGTTTGGCGCGGGAACAGGCCGGCTATGCGTTGATTTGTTAACCAAACTAGAGCACCTTGATAGTCTTCCCCATGAGTATCACATTTTAGAAGTGAGTGCATCTTTGGCTCATCAGCAACAGGTGTTGATCAATCGTATCATTCCTCATTTGGCTAAAAAAGTACGATGGTTATCTGCTTGGCCTTCCACACCTATCACAGGAGTTGTGGTGGCTAATGAAGTCCTTGATGCAATGCCAATTCATCGCTTTTGTCAAACAGAAGTAGATTTATTTGAAAGTCATATCAAGCTTAACTCTCACAATGAGCTTGAAGAAATCTATCTTCCCTCAACGGATGAGCGCTTAAAAACCTACCTTCAAAATAAGTTGCCAAAAGAGAGTTTTCCTTATCAATCTGAGGCCAATTTGTTTATGGACGGGTGGTTTCAGCAATGTTATGACATGCTAGACTGTGGGGCCATGATTATTTTAGATTATGGCTTTCCGCGTCATGAGTACTATCACTCGTCGCGCAATCAAGGTACTCTGATGTGTCATTATCGCCATCGTGCTCATACTAATCCACTGCTCTATCTGGGTATGCAAGATATCACCGCTCATGTTGATTTTACGCATGTGGCAGAGGCGGCCCATCAAGCTGGCTTCGATGTGGCAGGGTTTACCAATCTTGGCTCTTTTTTGCTTGCCAATGGTTTGTTAAGCTTGATCCCAACCATTGATGATGAACTAAAGCGCATCAATACTTTACAACGAGTCAGACAACTGATTGAGCCTCATCAAATGGGAGAGTTATTTAAAGTCATGTTGCTTAGCAAAAAAATTGACTTACCTTGGCAAGGGTTTCAACTAGACGATAAGCGAGCGAGTTTATAACCATGAGTAGATACTTAACGACAGTGGAGCTACAAAAAGAGTCCATGAAATTTTCAGCAGGCCACACCACTATTTTTTCAGCAACAGAACGAGAACCGCTGCATGGACATATGTATGGTGTTTATCTCGCCTTAACCACCTGGGTTGAAGACAATGGGATGACGTTTGATTATCGTTATTATAAGGAGCGTATTCATCTTTTATGCAAGCAGTTGAATCAGACTTTTTTGATGCCAGAATTTTCTCCCTTTTTAGACTATGCAGAAGATGAAAACTACTATTACTTTACGTTTAATCATAAAAAAATTCCTTTTCTAAAAGAAGATGTCACATTGATGCCACTCACGAATATCACGGTGGAAGAGTTATCGCGTTGGTTTGTTAATGAGTTGATTAAAGATGAACAAGAATTAAAGCGTCATCGTATTGAGCGGGTGGTGGTCAAAGTCTTTTCAGCCCCAGGACAGTCAGCGAGCCATACCTGGCAAAGTATAGAATGAAATCTATTTTCCAAGTCTCTATTCCGAACACCTTCCATGATTTTTTTGATTATTTTGCCGATAAAGTGGAGCCTGTCGTGGGCGCGCGCGTGTGGGTACCATTTCGTAAACAAACACGCCTAGGTATTGTGGTCGGAATACTTCAGGAAAAAAGTCCTCATCAGGCCGTCAAAACCATTACCACCGTGATTGACGATACCCCCGTACTGACTGGAGAGCTGCTCGCATTATGTCAATGGGTCAGTTTTTATTATCAAGCTCCTCTTTCGGAGGTGCTTCCCCTGGCTTTGCCTAAAAAATATCGCACTCATGAGGATGT
>JAKBCM010000085.1 GCA_021807845.1 Pseudomonadota bacterium | reverse complement strand
GAAAGAAAACGCGTTAAAATAGTGAAGATTGATTTAAACCATCTCTCACTTTGGGCACCTTGTTACTATGTGATTGCTTGTGCCGAAGCGTCTTCTAATTTATCTCGATATGATGGGGTTCGTTTTGGTTATCAATCTCCCAATGCCAATACTTTGGAAGAGTTGATAACCCGCACGCGTTCAGAAGGTTTTGGCATGGAAGTCAAACGACGAATCCTCACTGGTACCCATGTGTTATCTTCTGGATATTTTGATGCTTATTATGTGCAAGCACAAAAAGTGCGTCGTATGATTCAGCAAGAATTGCTTTCAATACTTTCAAACGTTGATGTGATTCTTGGTCCAACGACCCCAAGTACCGCTTTTAAGTTAGGTGAGACCATCAACAACCCCACCCAACGATATCTTGCTGATATCTTTACTGTCGCTGCAAATCTGGCGGGGCTTCCTGCTCTTTCTATCCCGGTGGGATTTCATCAACAATTGCCCATAGGCATGCAATTGATGGGGCCTCATTTTGGAGAAGCACGTCTTCTTCAGTTTGCACACCACTATCAACAAGAAACGGATTGGCATCATAAGCTCCCACACATAGGTGAATCATGACTTGGCAAACGGTGATAGGTCTTGAAGTACATGCACAACTTAACACACATTCAAAGCTATTTTCTGATGCATCAACAAGCTATGGTGCAGTAGCCAATTCACATACCAGTTATGTTGACGCAGCGCTTCCTGGTGTGTTGCCTGTTTTAAATCAAAAAGCTGTGAATATGGCCATTTTATTTGGTATAGCTATTGAAGCCAAAATCAATCATTTGTCTTATTTCGAGCGTAAAAATTACTTTTACCCTGATTTGCCCAAAGGATATCAAATCAGTCAATTTCAACATCCCATTGTGAGTGAAGGTAGACTCCAAATATTAACTGAAACCAATGATATCAAAGAAATAAGTATTGTACGGGCTCATTTAGAAGAAGATGCAGGCAAATTGCTCCATGATAGTCACCAGTCAAAAACTGCTATCGATTTAAACCGTGCGGGCAATCCACTCCTTGAAATTGTCACAGCACCTTGTCTCTTTTCAGCATTTGAGGCCATTCGATATTTAAAATCGCTTCATCAATTACTGATATTTTTAGGGATTTGTGATGGCAATATGCAAGAAGGATCCTTTCGTTGTGATGTGAATCTTTCGCTGAAGCCTAAGCATAGTAAAGAGTTAGGGACTCGAACTGAATTAAAAAATCTCAATTCATTTCGGTTCATCGAAAAAGCCATCCACTACGAGGAAAAAAGACATCAAGAACTGCTCGAATCAGGACAAAAAGTGACGCAAGAAACTCGTCTCTATTGTCCAGATACCAATACCACAGAACGCTTACGCAGCAAAGAAAATGAAAATGATTATCGTTACTTTCCTGATCCTGATCTATTGCCAATTGAAATATGCGCTACAAAGATTGAAGAAATCAAACTCAATATGCCTCCATTACCCAAAGAGATTCAGAAACGATTACAAAATGAGGATGCCTTAAAAGAGGATGATATTGAGTTTCTATTATCCTCACCAAGTATTTTTAACTACTATGAGGAGGTCAAACACAAAACGACTGCCTCTGCCAAAACCATTACGAATTGGCTCAAAGGCAGCTATACCGCAACCCTAAATGAACGTGGACTATCTTTTGAAACACCACCTGTATCGGCTTCAAATCTTGCCACTTTGCTAGATAGATTAACCGATAACATCATCCCTTTGAACATCGCCAAAAAGGTTTTTTTAAGCTTAATCGATAGTCCTTTATCTGTTGATGAATGCATAACGGCTACCGGTTTTACAGAGCAGGATAACCATTTGGTTGAAGACATCATTCGTAAAACGATACAAATGTATCCACAACAATCGAAAGATTACCTTGCCGGCAAAGAGAAATTGCTTTCTTTTTTTGTAGGACAAGTCATGAAAGAGACCAAAGGACAAGCAAACCCTTCAGAAGTCAGTGCTTTGATAGTCCGACTCTTGAGACAATCTTCACCGAGTGAACGTGAAGAATAGCTCCTATCCAAAAAATTTCAATTGAATTTAAAGCACGATGGTGTTAATTTAGACGAACTTGTTATTTTATGTCTTGCTAATCAACTGGACTTTGGACAAAACACCGAACTGATACAAGCCCGTGGGCGTGGGCGAGCCCACCCGAGATCCGATAAGTTAAGGATTAGGCATAAGAATGAATTGAGGTTTTGAGAAAAACACAATAAATCTCAAAGCCTCAATTAAATCCAAAGCATGCCTTACTGGTTTTCGGTAAAGCGCGGGATCGGGCACTCGGGCTCGTAAAAACCAGGGCGATTTTGTTCAAAGTCCAGTAATCAAAACAACATGGAGATCAAAACGTATGCCATTTTTAGACTTGGAACATATTTCTTTATATGTAGCAGGCAAACTTCTCATTAATGACGCCCTACTTAGCGTTAATCCCGGTGATAGAATAGGCATCATCGGAAGAAATGGAACAGGGAAAAGTCATCTGATGGAACACATGGCTGGCCACATTCCAGCTGATGCAGGAGTTACGAAAGTAGCAAAAGACGCCCGCATTCTCCTTGTCAAGCAAGAGTTACCTGATGATGATCGAACCCCGATTGATTATATACGTGACAATGATCCTGACATTCAAGAACTAGACGCTGAAATAGAACAATCATCAGACAGCAACCTCGGTGACCTTATCCAACAGCGAAGTGACTTGGATGAAGAGCGCTATGAAAAATTAGCACCAAAAGTATTGACGGGTCTCGGATTAACAGAAGCACAATTGTCAGAACCCATGCGCCAATTATCGGGTGGGCTTCGCATGCGAATAAGCCTCGCAACGGCACTGATTCGCACACCTGATGTTCTCCTTTTGGACGAACCAACCAATCATCTTGATCTAGAATCAACCCAGTGGCTCATTGAATTTCTAAAAAACTATCCTCCCCAGGCCGCATTTGTCATCGTCACTCATGATGTAAAATTATTGATGGAAGCTTGTGCTACGACAGTACATCTGCGTGGAGGCGTATTAACCCGATTCAATGGTAACTATGAACAATATCGTGAAACACTGGATATTGAAAGAGACAAAGACATACAAAGAAATGCTGATCTCACCAAACAAATCGACAGAAAAAAAGAAATATATTATCGCTTTAGAGATCTGCCTGAATCACGAGCAGCTCAAGCTACGGCACAACTTCGTGCAGCAAAAAAACTAGAAGAAAAATTGGTTGACGTGATAAAAGAAGAACCTATCGTAGAATTACAGTTTAAAGAACCGCATCCACTCCCTGATCCAGTGATTCAACTTCAACATGTGTCAGTGGGTTATGGTGCGAACACGGTACTGAAAGACTTAGATTTGTCTATCCAATATGGTTCTAAAATTGGACTCTTAGGTAGAAATGGCGAAGGAAAATCAACCCTCATCAAACTTCTCGCTGATAAACTACCACCTCGTCAAGGCCTAGTTCAACGTTGTCCTCGATTGAGCATCGGTTATTTCAGCCAAGACTTCATGGATGAGCTTGATTCAAATTTAACCGTATATCAACAATACTCTCTTAAAACAGGTATCAAAAATGATGCGGAAATCAGGTCGTACCTTGGACACTATGGATTTTCATATGACAAGGTCAGTACTAAAATTGCAAATTTATCGGGTGGTGAAAAATCACTTTTGCTGTTTGCTTTGATCTGCGCTGGAAATCCTGGCCTCATTATTCTCGACGAACCCACCAATCATCTTGATGTGGAAACCCGAGGCGAATTGATTAAAGCGATTTCACAATTTAAAGGGACCATCATACTTGTTTCTCATGATTGGAGTTTACATGAGCAAACAATGAGTCAATTTTGGGTCGCTTCCGAAGGAACTGTAACCGTTTATGATAAAGGCCTAAAGCACTATGAACGGGCATTACAACGATTTATTCAGACTCACTTACGTGATGAAGAACATGCACGAGCATCAGCTCCAGCTAGTAAATCAGCCCAAAGCAAGAAACCCAAAGAGGCTGCTTCTGATGAAAAACCCGCTGCTGCTACCGCTGGCAATAGACATCGGTTTCACAATGCTCCTAAACCTGATGAAACAAAAGGAAAGAAACAAGATAAAAAATCTGACCAACAAGCTACTCCATCTAAATTCAAAAAATAATAGGAAGATAAATGGTACATACTTTACATACCCTGACAGACTTTGAAGTTGCAGGACTAAATACCCATTTTTGCTTAGCCGATGGTCATGCATATCAAGATATGCATCCAGCATATACTCATATCTTAGAGTCTTTGCCTAAGATATGGCAGCAAACATCAGAGCTATCTATCCCTGAAGCTGAAAATGATTTTAATCGTCGATATGCATCTTTTATCAATTCACCGATACTCAATGATTATAAGAACTTTAGAATTTGCCCTACCGCATCAAACTCCATCGATATCATTGCCGCTGTATTAAAAACCTTACAATTCAAAACGGTCATGGTTGAACCCACTTTTGATAATTTATCACTGCTGGTAAGACGTCGTGGCGTACCCTTGAGTTCTATTGCTGACAAAAAAATATATGATGCTGCGGAATCGGATGATATTGAAACGCTTCTCCCAGATTTGAAAGATGTAGACGCCTTATTTATCGTTCATCCCAATAACCCAACTGGATTGGTTATCAGCGAACAAGCGTTTAAAAATATCATCTCTTTTTGCAAAAAACATCAAATTTTATTGTGTATTGATAATTGCTTTCGCGTCTATCGAAGAACCTCTTTTGATGATTACAAGATATTAATCGAATCAGGTATAAGCTTCATGGCTTTTGAAGATACAGGAAAAGTTTGGCCAACCCAAGATTTAAAAGCGAGTTTGATTTATTTCTCAGAGGATCTGAAAGCGATTTTCAATGAAATATATAACGAGATTTACTTGTGTGTTTCAAATTTTACACTTGGGATCATTGCTCAATTTTTTGATGAAACTGCAAAAGTAGGATTACAAAAAACCATATGGGACATTGTCGATGCCAGGCGAATCATGTTACGTAAAGCACTTGAAGGGTCAAAACTTTCAACGCCTGAAATTGCCAAGCCATCTAAACTTCCAGTGGAGTGGTTAGTCTATTCAGATTCTGATAAAAATGATTTGACCATTTGTCAAGAACTAAAAAAACTGGGTTTGGCTGTTTTACCTGGTAGGCAATTTTTCTGGAATTCGTCTTCTCAGAGTATTCATCAGAAATACATTCGCGTCAGCTTAATGAAACGCGAAACTATCTTTTTAACCGGTCTCAGTATTTTAAAAAATTATTCTCAAGCTTTGCCTTTACCTTTGTCAAATGCTCATGAATTTAATTTACAAGTAGCCGTATAAATTTGGATTGATTATGTTAAAAATATGTCTAACAGGTGATGGGTATAGTGAAGCCCATTTTTCTAAATTGATTGAAAAAAATTTTGAAATCACTCACATCACGGAGCCACTATCGAAAGAAAAGCTTCAAGAAATCATACCGATGTATGATGCTTATGTTCTGGGTGGTGACGAAAGATTTACTGACAAAGAATTAAAACTTGCCAAAAAACTGAAAGTCATTTCATTTGTTGGCACAGGATATACCTCATTTATCGATGAAGCATCAGCGAAACATCATCAAATTGCCATCAGAAATACCCCTTCTGTGATGGCGCCTGCTGTGGCTGAACATACCATCGGACTATTGATTGGTCTACAAAGAAAATTATTTCAGCAAAATTGGGAAGCCAAACATTCCTCTGTAATGCCCATTCAAACATCAGAATTGTCATCGCTATGCGTAGGAATCATAGGACTTGGAGAAATTGGTTCTCGTATCGCTAAAATCTTGCGACAGTCATTTGGAAGTACAGTGATCTATCATTGTCGAAATCAAAGAAAACATTTAGAAGAGGAATTAAACCTATCATTCGTTTCGAAAGACACCTTATTTTCCACAGCAGACGTCATTGTTTTAGC
>JAKBCM010000084.1 GCA_021807845.1 Pseudomonadota bacterium | reverse complement strand
TCCGATCTATGGGCTCTTTAGAGAATCTATCAAAATGAATTGTCAACAGGAACAGGCCCTACTTTCCGCCTGATCCACTCACGCTACCGCCACTGCCGCCGCCACCTTTGATTTTGTTGGCCATCTTGTCACCAAAGGCTTCAACCTTTTGCATCATTTGTGCTTGGCCAGCAGCAGTATCTTTAGCTGCTTCACCTATTTTACCTTGAACTTCTTGTCCCCATTGAGCACTTTCACTACCATAACTTTCCGGCTGTCCGCCAATCCAGCGCAATACTTTATCTGGCAAAACGGAAATAAGTGTAAATGATTTTTGTACAACAGTCAGGTACATCATTGTGTAAACCAGAATGGAGAAAAAGTAGGCGAATAGTCCAGCCCAACCATTATATCCACCGCTGATCCCTCCCACACCGGAAACGCTTGTTGTTTGACAAGCAGCGGAACTTCCTGAAGCGCTAGTTCCAAACATGCACCCACCCTGGATGAAACTAATGGCATTATCAAATCCTGCATTGACAATCCAGACGCTCACAAAGGTTAATGAAATACCAGCAATATAGCCGATGATCATCATGGCAGGTCTTAGGAACACATTCAGCAAAATCATAATCGCTTGTTCACCCTTCCCAAACGCGTCATGTCCCTCTGGGTGGGTTACCCCTAGTGCCACAATGGGCGCAGCTACCATCGCTTCAATGACCGCCATGAGCCAAGCTATCGATCCAAACGTAAAGATCATATAAGGTAAGATAGGTACATAATAGGACGTTGAAAACCCAATTTGCACCATAATACCTAACCACGCCAATAGGATTGGCATGCTCATCATCAGCAAGGGAAGAATGTAAAGACCAAATATTGGAACCAAGATCCCAATAATAGAAGCCTCAATAAGCTGTAGATACAAAGCGGCTGAAAAATTAATGTAAAATGTACCCATTTGCGCGAGGGCAATCACAGGATTGACCCCGGGTTTATCAATAATTTGTATCCCCATCTTAAATATAGATGACATGCCTGCCAAGGGAACCATCAGGAAAAGATCGATTGTATTGTTGATAAACACTTGGAACATATTGATGAATTCGTTATAAATAAACCGGAAGATGAGGTTATAGAACAGATTACCAAACAAGGATCCAAGACACGCGGAAACCAAACCAAAATCAACACTTCCACACCCAAAACCAATAGATGGTAAATAATAGGGCTGCATGCTGATGTTCATCGAGATGCTTTTGGCAAACGTTAGTGGTGCTACGCCTGGCTGGCCAGGCAACTGTAAAATAGTGGAGTTATTAGTATAACCATAAACGGTTGTAGAACCAGTCCCGCTAATCACAGCACGAGGAGCAGAAGTCGCTGGATTTGCATTTAAAGTGGGTACTGTAACCACTTGTGATGATCCTGTTCCATCAATCAATTGTCTGACTAAATTAACAGGAGCGACATTTTTATTCATCCAAGTACACAACACCACTGCCGCAGGAATTTTTGATTGACAAGAACCACTGCCTTGACTAAACGCAGAGGTCAAATCTGTCGCATTAAAACTAGACGTATTTAATCCAGTATTGGTATCCGTCAGGCCATTAGGATTATAACCTGCATTGGCATTCAGTACTTGGCTTGATTGCGCATTGAGAAGACTCAGATAGAAAAAGTAGCTCCCTGCCATGATCCAACCTTGTGTTTCGGCATTCTGTATGAAAGATCGGCTATTTTGAGCAGCTTGCGAATTATTTGCTTGTTGGACCAAATTAAGCGTTGGCAACATAATTCCATTATAATCTTGCAAAGCTCCTGGAAATTCGGTTCCGTTCAATAGAGGAGCTGTTGTAGAAAAACTCGCACCTCCCCATAACACGCAATTAGGCGTATTACTATTTGTACAGATCGCTCCATTCGCAGTTTCAGGAACCCCAAATTGTTGGTTATACCAGGTTGTTGGAGGAGTACCACTAGACGTGTTGTTTGAATTGTTAATCATTGGATCATTATCGACCATAATGGTCGCAACAGTCCACAAATCCATATACATTTGCTGAATCGCTATTGCTCGTGACATTTTCGCTGTGTTCATCTCACTGTCGGAAAGACTTGGAATATTCTGTTGGATTGTGCTCCAATCTTCCGTGAATGCGCTCCAACCAATCGTGCCACAAATGCCATTTAAATTGCTAAAAGGTGCATCAGAAAAATTAGGCATGGGGAGTAAAAATGATGTCTGTGAAGAGTTAGCATTTTGAAATCCCACCACATCAACGGTATTGAGAAAACTAGGTACCGTTTTGGCGTTACAAAAAGTGGCCATCAAACCAGTGGCTCCTGCACATGGACCACCACCACTAGTATTTAATTGATTGGTATAAGAGGTCAATTGGCTTTGTAACTGATTCTGCAATCCCAGCATGCACACTTGTCCGGCCAAAATAATCTGTGCCGCCCCTGGAAGATAGGATTGATTCCCTGTGAGCAGAGGAGTTGCTGGGTTCATTTGTGCTTGAACAATAACCCCCCCTCGATTGAGATAGGACAGTGCTGCATTCCAAACTTTATCCGCAGCACCCACACCTTGCACAACCACCCACATCACAAAAATTTGCATCAAGCAGTAGCCAGAAGCTTTGGGAATCAACAAGGCTAATCCTGTTGTCGCTCGAATGGGGATCCATATGGATGACCATTTTTGACCAAGCATTTGTCCTTCATGAGCTGTATTCATCGTAGATACGAGTAGGGTATATAAAATGACAATGCCCCCTAAGGCAAGTACTGCCGCATTGAATACCGAAAAAATACTACCCATGATCTGGCTACCTGAGCCATGCAAAACGCCATCAACAATACCAAAGATATTGCCGAGGAAAACAACCGAATAATCACTGGGTGGAGGGTTAAAGCTCAACGACCCATCATTAGCTGCAGCCAGGATTGGAAAAAAAGTGAGCAACAACCCAAAGAGTTTCTTCATCATTTATCACCCATTAGCCCTTTTCGATACCATTCATGGATTGAACATCCCAGTTTATGCGCCTTAATTTGGTAATACCAAAAATGGTATCGAAACGCCAAGACCAAAGCGATGCACATAACCACCAAACTTAATATTCCACCTAAAATATGCAAGAAGATAAAATGATAAATAGCCCAACAAAACAATAAAATCGAGAAAGCAAACATCAACATCGATACTCTAAACAATCCTTTTTGACGGACCAGCAAATCATGATCTGTCAAATTCAAGCGTTTTTTTGCGGCAGCAAAAGACTCGGTATCTTTACTGACTTGAGGAACAAAAAATTTTTTAATGCCATTGATCAAATAACGCGTCAGTGATTTCATCCTCTCCCAATCAAACCAAAGAACCACGTTAAAAAGAGTCAGAAACAAATTCGTCAATCTGGGATGTGACTTTTTTTTCATGTTTTTATTATTTTCCAATAGACATTTGTTCTTCATACTATATGATAATATTTAGGTATGCTGCAATCATCTATCGAATTGTTCGTAAAAAAAGAGTAAATAATGCCTGACCTCAGTCACGAAGCCTCAGCACAATATTGGAATGACTATGCCGATCCCATGATTTATCGGGTGGTCACTTTTATGGAAAGCGTTGAAGATTGGACCCTCGATGGTAATCCCGAATTAGAACAAGCCATTCAAGAGCTCGGGAAAGAGTTAGATGATATTGCTGCCATCGACATGAGCATGTTGGGGCATGAAGATCAATTTATTCGTTTGGTTGGTAATATTAAGTCAGGTCGGGGGCTTCGGATTTTACAAGCGATTGATACCGTTCATCCTGGCAGTGCTTCGAAAATACTGATTCATGCGGAAGAAACAAGTACGGGTAGCCATGATGCTGCTGGTTTTTTTCTCAAACGCAATATCGTCTTTGAACGTCTTCGTTTATTAGCTCGTGTTTTTTCTGAAAATCGATTAAAACTGGTGTCGCGTGCCCTTGAGGGAGAAGAATAATGAAAAGCATCTTACGCTTTGGGCTACCAACCTTATTGGTAACTCTTTTTTTATCTACAACGCTTTATGCACAAGATGGGACAGAATCTGCGGGTTCTAGCACACAAATGACACCTCCCCCCAGTGAAACCAATGCGAACTCGTCAGGTGGAAATCCGTCTGATGACAATTCGACAGTATCCCAATATTTAGCCACTTTGGGTGATTATTTGGGATATGACATCACCCAAACAGTCAGTTTTACACCCTTCAGTCAGCTATTAAATTTGAATTTAACACAAGCTGTCGAAACGTTGCTTTTGCAAACAAGCTTTGGCGCAATACCCATGACAAGTGGCGTGCTATTTGGCCCGACCAATAGCACCGTGAATAATATGAATACACAAGCGAATACCATATTCCAAAGCAGTTATAGCTCACCCTCACAGGCTGCTAGCTCAGCAACACAATCTGGAAATTCCATTACAGTCGTCAAAGGGATTGATCAGCAAACCTATCAGCAAGATCCAGTAAGCCAATCATTGATGAATATGCTCACAACCCCAGATTATTCTTATTGTATGAATTATCTAGGCACACTATGGACAGGGGGAAATAGCAGCGATGAGGCTACAAGCTTTCCTACTTGCAAATATACATTTCAATATCTAGTTGAAAGCAATGTGCTTGGCAACAATCTTCAACAAAACAACAATCTTCCGCCCCCTCCTAGTGCGACTACCGGCACTAGTCCCTATTTCTCAACCGAATACAATGCGCCATTTTTGAGTGAGCTCAACATTAACTCGCTGATTGGCCCACTATTGTATGCAAATGAAACCAGCTCGAATACAAACAACTATAGTAGCTCAAATTATGTTTCTTCAACTGGAGGAATAGGTCTGCCGAATCAAAATCCAGCCCAA
The DNA here is from genome assembly GCA_021807845.1 of Pseudomonadota bacterium. The sequence goes on along the minus strand of JAKBCM010000084.1, from coordinate 1,186 downwards.
GTGGCTGCTGACTATATCCGTTATGCCACAGGTTCTGTGACCCCTCTCTCCTTACCTCAACAAAAAGATTACAGTGATCTCTACAATCAGGCGACAAGTCCAACCAGTACACTTGAAAAAAAGATGCAAGCTCAAGGTATTATTCTGAACTATTTCACAAGGTTACGCACTTATGTATCGCAAGTTTCAGTGGCCTATAGCAATTTATACTACATCCTATCTAAGCGTATGCCACAAAACTCATCTTCTCAAACCAGTGAAGCGCTTAATGAATACAACATGGCAACCTGGCGTCTTTTTAATGCAAATGGTACCTCAAACAATGGATCTAACACGCTTGGAGGCGCTTCAAATACCAACCCAAGTAGCCCAGGCTCAAGTACGGGAGGGACAGGAGGTTCGTGTGGCACCTGGCTTTGTCAAATCAATACAGCATCAGAAGCCACTGTTCAGAAAGAAATGGCTGTTTTACTTGCTGAGATCAACTATCAGCTCTATTTAACCCGGCAGCAACAAGAACGCTTACTTCTCACCAACACCATGCTGCTCTTAATGAACTCACGCACGGCTCAACCTTCTCCACCATCGCTGCATTCTTCAAAAACCAGCAACGCCCTTCGCTAGGCCCATACACACAACCGTAGGATCAGTTTAACGATCCTACGCTTGTGCGTTTTTAGATTCATTTGTTTTTTTTCTATCAATCAGATAAAATGCGCAAATATAAATCTACATGTATTAATTAAAATCCAAATTGGGGCCAAGAAATATCATGCGAAAAAATACGCTATTTCATTTTATTGTTTCTAAACAGATCGCTATGAGTAAACAAGACAAAGAAGGGAGAGCCTTTGCGCTCATCCCTTTGTCTCCCACAGCAATGCCTGCCCCTTACCAACTGAAGGAACATCACTTCACTATTTTTTCGGGATACAACGAAGCGCACAACAGTGAGTTTCACTATACGGCAAATATGCTGGATGAACACGGAGAAACCATCAAGGTTCATGTGTTTTTTGATCACAATCACAAGCAGACAGGCAACATAACCTTTGCCAAAGTAACCGCTTTAGGCTCAGAAAGAATGGAGATGCATGAAGAAGCCATTCATTAGAGCTCTTGCATAACCTCCCTAAAGTTCAAAATTATAAATTCCAGCAATCAAATTAAATCTTAATCCAAATCG
>JAKBCM010000083.1 GCA_021807845.1 Pseudomonadota bacterium | reverse complement strand
TTTTATTTTAATCATTGGCGGGCTTATGATTTCTTGCAAGCCAGTAAATAATTCACTTTCACCGAAGTTTGCAAAGAAGCCTTGCGAGTCAATGGATGATAACCCATCCCACTGATGCTCACTGTATCTAAACCAACGTTTTGAGTCATCGCGAGCAACTCACTTGGCTTTAGAAACTTCTGATAATCATGGGTTTGACGGGGCAAAATTCCAAGAATATATTCCGCAGCAATCACAACACTGACGTACGCTTCAGGGGTTCGATTGATGGTTGACAGAAAAAGAAAGCCCCCCTCTTTGAGTAAACGAGCAGCGTGCGCTATCACAAGCTCTGGGTGGTTCACATGCTCTAAGAGTTCCATACAAGTGATCGCATCATAGGGGCCTCTGTCATGTTCTTCAATAGACTGACATAAATAGTTAATCTTTAATTGATTCTCTTTGCTGTGATGCTTTGCATTTTGAATCGCTTCTCTTTCCATATCAATACCAGTGACGATTGCACCATTGACTGCAAGTCCTTCAGAAAGAATACCGCCACCACACCCAACATCTAAAATAGTGCTGTCTTTCAACGTTATCCATTTTTGGATAAATTGAAGCCTTAAGGGATTAATATCATGAAGCGTTTTTAAGGGTCCGTCTTTATTCCACCATTCTTCTGCATGTTCTCTAAATTTGGCAATTTCATCCTCATCTATGGTTGTTTGTTGATTCATGAAACTTTCTCTTTTAAAAGTAAATCCAATGGTTTAAAAAATGCCACAACCTTCTCATTCGTGATAAAACTGAGATTATAGGGATGCTCAGATATAAGTGCTATGGATAATTGGGTTTTTGGAATTTCTTTTGCAATTTTTCCAAATAAGATCAGTTGGAGTTCACAACGCATTTCAGCCAATTGACTTAAGAGACGATGAATAAATGGTTGCCATTGGCGGGCATGATAAGTCACTTCTGCTTCGCGATACACTAAAGAAGCATTCAATAAAACGATACCATGGTTCATCAACGCATGGAACAATTCAGCGGCGGTTTGTTGATAGTGTGATTTATCCAAGTGACTGATGGCTACTTGCGAAAAATCTTTCAACAAATCACCTCGCGCATAAAGCAACATTTTAATGAAGTTACGCAATGAAGTTGCTCTATTGACCTCACGACTCAACCCTGTCTGACTCCAAAGGGAACCCACTGCATTATCCCAAAAGGCATACCCATTTGCAGACGCTTTGCGGGGATAGGGTGACTCTCCAAAAAGCAGATACCTTGCCGATGAGAGGGGCATGTGAAATGCATTGAATATACATGCATTTCCTGGCAGCCAATCATTCGTATTTTGTAAATGACGAAGATAATCTGGATCCATTCCTTTTAAGGCACAACTGAGGATATCGTGCCACTCATGATGAGTCTCTTCAATGAGATTTTGCATGCATACTCCTGAAAAAAATGTCATGATACATGAAGGTCATGTCTTTATACTCAAGCGATAAACGCTCAAATTGGGTTGATTTTATGGATAAATCGTTGCAAACATCGCTATCTTACTTGCATGCTAACCAAGAAACCATGGTGAAGCAATTGTTTCAGTTTTGTGAAATCAACTCAGGCACTGACAATTTAGTGGGCTTAAACACAATGCTGCAAACCCTCTGGTCTGCTTTTAAGAACATTGGAGATATCATACAACCCCAAAAATTACCACCTCTCGCAACCATCAACATGACAGGTCATACCACACTGCAATCTTGTGGGGAGGTTCTTTTCATCCAAAAAAGACCAGACCTACCTAGACGGATCCTATTATGCGGGCATATGGACACCGTTTATCCTGCTGACAGCCCCTTTCAAACGTTGACTTATGTAGACGAGAATACCATCAATGGACCTGGGGTAGCAGATATGAAAGGCGGCCTTATCGTCATGCTACATGCATTGACTGCTTTTGAAATGAACCCAAATGCAAGCAACATTGGTTGGGATGTTTTAATCAATGCAGATGAAGAAATAGGCTCTCCAGCATCCAGCCTATTATTCTCTGAAATTGCACATCGTTATGAGGCTGCACTTCTTTATGAACCTGCCATGAATATTCATGGTACGATTGCCAAAAACCGCAAGGGCAGTGGAAAAATAACCTTGATTGCTACTGGCGTCGCAGCCCACGCTGGACGCTCCTTTACACAAGGAAAAAACGCCATTTGTTTTCTAGCAGAAGCGCTCATCGCTATTCATGCACTCAACGGACTACGTGAGGGGGTTACCATCAACGTAGGCCTTATTGCTGGCGGAGAAGCATTAAATATAGTCCCTGATAGAGCTGTAGCAAAACTTGATATTCGCATCAATCACCCTGACGATGAAGCATGGGTTCGGCAACAAATAGACAATATCATTGTGAATACGAAACAAGAGGGATATTCTTTAATAGCCAGTGGTGACTTTACTCGCCCAGTCAAACGAGTGAATAAAGATACAGAGCAGCTATTTCAAAGGATCCAAAAAGTTGGGCATGAGATTGGCCTAACCCTTGACTGGGAGGATTCAGGTGGATGTTGTGACGGCAATAATCTGGCAAATGCTGGGCTCCCGGTCATCGATACCCTAGGTGTCCGGGGTGGACAGATCCATAGCCCAAAAGAATTTATATTAATCGATAGTCTAGTTGAGCGTGCATCCTTAAGCATGCTTTTACTCAATGAATTAGTAAGATGAGACATAATCATGATGCTTTTTCGCAGAGCAAAAGAGACTGATTTTGATGATATCCATCATTTGGCCAAAGAAAGTGGCGTAGGGATCACTACCCTACCCAAAAATCCTGACCTATTACAAAAGCGTATCGCACTCTCAACGCTTTCTTTCAAAAAAAAAATCAGCACTCCTCGTGATGAATATTACCTATTCGTGCTTGAATGTCTCGAACATAAAAAAGTCGTAGGTACCTCAGCCATTCTCTCAGCAACTGGGTATGATGTACCCTTTTATTCCTATTTGATATCCAAACACACCCGAATATGCCACAGTGAACGTATTCGTCATGATTATGACATGTTAAATCTTGTAAATGATTACCAAGGTTATAGCGAACTGTGTACCTTATATTTGGATCCAAGCTTTCGCGTTCATGGTCACGGTCTTTTGTTATCTCGTGCCCGCTTTTTGTTTATTGCCCAATTTCCAATGCGTTTTGCTGCAAACATGATTGCCGAAATGCGCGGTGTTGCTGATGAAAAGGGTCAGTCTCCTTTCTGGGAACAAGTGGGAAAACATTTTTTTCATATGTCCTTTGCTAAAGCAGATGGCTTGACGATGTCAACCAATAAGCAGTTTATAACAGATTTGATGCCTCCCAATCCCATTTATGTCAATTTATTGTCTCCTAGCACCCAAGCCATCATTGGTAAGCCACATCCCTTAACTAATGCAGCCATGACCATCCTTTTGCAAGAAGGATTTGCTTATAAGAATTATGTTGATATTTTTGACGCAGGCCCAACCATTGAAGCTTCTTGCAAAGAGATCAAAACCATCACACAAAGCAAGTTATTACGCGTGAAAACCACTATGGATGATGTGACGAATCAGCGTTATCTCCTAGCCAATACCAAGCTTGATTTTCGTGCGACCGTCAGTCATATGATTCAAAATGATAAAGAAGACTCTTGTTTGTTGAGCCATGAAACAGCCGAACTCTTAGAAGTTAAGGTCGGTGAATGGATCCGTGTTTCTCCTCTTGGAAGTTCACAATGAATTCAATAAAAAATCACTATATCAATGGACAATGGATAGAGGGTGAAGGAACAGAACTCTGCTCGACAAATCCTGCCAATGGAAAAATCATATGGCAAGGAAGAGAAGCCAATGAAAACGAAGTTGCTATGGCGTCTAGAAGCGCCCATCAATCCTTCATAAAGTGGTCAGAACAAACCTTTTCAGAGCGCGCTCAATTCATCAAAAATTTTGGCCACCACATTGAAAAAAAGCAACAAGAGTTAACCCTATTGATAGCACAAGAATCAGGCAAACCTTTATGGGAGGCAACGACAGAAGTAGCCTCAGTCATTGGCAAAGTGAACTTATCCATCAACGCTTATAAAGAGCGTACTCCAGAAAAAGCTGTCAACTTGTCCGATGGAAGCGGTTATATTCGTTATAAGCCACATGGAGTCGTTGCCGTCTTAGGCCCATTTAATTTTCCTGCTCATTTAAGTAATGGTCATATCATACCAGCCCTTCTTGCTGGCAATACCGTTGTTTATAAACCAAGTGAGCTGACCCCTGCCGTGGCAGCCTTAGTGATGCAATGTTGGCATGAGGCAGGCCTGCCTCCGGGCGTCATAAACTGTATCCAAGGAGGAAAAACGACAGCAAAGCACTTATTACAACAAGATATTCAAGGCGTCTACTTCACAGGTAGTTATGCAGCAGGGGTTGAAATCAACCAATTGTTTAGTCATCGACCTGATATCATTTTGGCCTTGGAAATGGGAGGAAACAATCCGCTCATCATCGATTCTGTCAAATCTATGAACGCTGCTGTCTACCAAACTTTGCTCTCAACATTCATCACTGCAGGCCAACGTTGTACCTGTGCTCGACGGATCTTAATACCTGATACTCATGATGGCGATTTGTTCTTAAATCAATTCATCGAAAGTGCTTCTCATTTACGACTTGGTGCTTATCATGAATCTCCAGAACCCTTTATGGGTCCTGTGATAAGTCACCAACACGCGCTGTCACATTTAAAAACAGAACAATCACTTATAGATATGGGCGGTGAGCGCTTAATGCATATGTCTTTGCTGGCTGATAACACTGGATTACTGACACCTGGGATCGTTGACATGAGCAAAGTCACGCAACCCATAGATATAGAAATATTTGCACCTTTGGTACAAATCTATCGCTATAAACATTTTACAGATGCTCTAACTCTCGCTAACCAAACAAGCTATGGATTAGCCGCAGGTTTATTCAGTGATGATTTGTCTCATTATCAACAGTTTTATCAGACCATCCGATCAGGAATCGTAAACTGGAACCGCCCTATTACAGGAGCTTCTGGAAACCTACCGTTTGGTGGAGTTGGAAAAAGTGGCAATCACCGACCTAGTGCTTATTTTGCCGCTGATTATGTCGCATATCCTATAGCCAGTTTAGAGCAATCAGAGCTTACAATGCCTGATCACCTGCTGCCTGGGGTTTTGCTCAGTAATGCAGGCAGGGGAACATGAACGTATATGAATTAAACATGGATGGTTTGGTTGGCCCCAGTCATCATTATGCTGGATTATCCAGTGGAAACCTTGCTTCAACCTCTAATGCTCATACGACTTCCAATCCGGCTCTTGCGGCACATCAAGGGATTATGAAGATGCGACTTCTCCATAGCTTAGGCCTCAAACAAGCCATCATGCCCCCACACCTGCGCCCAAATCTTGCATTATTATCTCAACTGGGATTTACCGGTACGCCTACCGAACAACTCAATAAGGCAAAACGTGCTGATCCTAATATACTCAGTGCCTGTTATTCTGCATCCAGTATGTGGACTGCTAACGCTGCGACTATTTCAGCAAGCATCGATACCCAGGATCACACAGTTCATTTTACTGCAGCTAACTTAATCCATAATTTGCATCGTCACCACGAAGCTGATTTTTCAAAAATCCTATTACAGAGAATATTTCATGATGAACGTTATTTTAAGCATCACTCGATTCTACCTAAAACCCTAACAACAGGAGATGAGGGAGCAGCCAATCATAGTCGAATATGTGAACATCATGGCGCACGTGGTACAAATCTCTTTGTTTACGGAAAACGCGCCCTACCAGCTGGCAACCACTATCCTTCACCTCATCGCTATCCGGCAAGACAAACTTTAGAGGCCTCAATGGCCATCGCTAGGAGTCATCAATTAGATGAACAACACGTAGTATTTGCTTGTCAAAATCCAAAAGCCATTGATCTCGGTGTTTTTCATAACGATGTGATTGCTGTAGCAAACGAGTCTCTCTTGTTGGTGCATCACGAAGCATTTTTACATCAAAAAGAAGTATTAAAAGAATTAAGTCAAAAATCAAACGGTTCAGTACAAATCATAGAAGTAAATACCCAAGACATGAGTATTGAAGATGCGGTTCAATGTTACTTATTTAATTCTCAACTGGTTACCATACCCCATCTCTCAAAGAACCA
>JAKBCM010000082.1 GCA_021807845.1 Pseudomonadota bacterium | reverse complement strand
AGAAACAAAGAGAGGGGAAAAAAAAAAAAAGGTCAGACACATAAGTAGACGAAGAGAGGGAATCAATTTATATCAAGGAATCGAGGGAATTGAGATAGTTAAGCAAAATATGTTCTACATTAACAAATCAAAAGAATATTGAAGATAAAAAAGAAGAATCAAAATGGGTGAGGTATCGAAAAGAATTTTTTGTACTTTTTAATATTGGATATGATGGAGTAAATCTATTTGCATTATGACCAAGACCTAATTGGCCAAACTAAAAATAATATTATTTTAATACCAAAGCGATTTACCCAAGTGATTCGTGAAATATGGCTGTTACAATTTCGTTTTCCAAAACGATTGGGGCATCGTGCCTTCAACATTCTCGAACATCCTCGTTTTCGTGCGGCTTATGATTTTCTGGCATTAAGAGCTTTGGCTGCTGATGAATCCATAGAGCTTGCACAATGGTGGACTAAATTCCAAGAAGCCTCCCCAAGTGATCAATTAGAGATGGTTGAGGCACTGACAAAAGAAACACCTCATATACCTAAGAGACGACGTAAACCCCGAGTATCCACATGACGCTGTGCTATTTGGCTTTGGGGAGCAACCTTCGTGTACCCCCTCGCCAACTAAGACTTGCCCTCCATAAACTGAGCAAATGTCCCAAAACGATGATTTCCAATTGCTCAAGATTATATTCCAGCAACCCTTTGGGGATTCGTTCTCAACCTAAATATTACAATATGGTTATTGAAATAAAGACCTCTCTTCATCCAGCACTCCTATTAAAACATTGTCAGAGGATTGAAAATGAACAAGGACGCATTCGCAAAGTACATTGGGGCCAAAGAATTATAGATATTGATATTTTGCTGTATGGCCAGAGCGTTATTCATACTCTAGAATTAACCATACCTCATCCAGAGATGCTCAAAAGAGATTTTGTATTGGTCCCCCTCCTTGAAATTGCGCCTACGATATGTTTACCTTCCGGCGAGCCAATTGCACCTTATTTGAAGTCATGTCAGAGCTATTTGTCTCGTAGAGAACCTAAATTCGGCAGTTGAATCTACTTCAAGCCAATAATTTAGGTTGAAAAATAGTTACATTTTTTTAAAGCATCCACTAAACTGACAAGCTACTTTAGCACTGAATAGGCCTTAAAAATGTATCACAATATTTTACATGCAACAGATCTCTCCTCAAACCATTTTAAAATGTGTGAGAAAGCAGTCAAAATAGCTCATTCTTTTCATGCCCAGCTTTTTTTACTTCATGTGATCGAGCCACCAGCAAGCCTACAGCTTGCCCAAGGACTCGGTTTTGCTGAGTTTTACCATCCGATGAAAGAGGATGCACAAGCGGTGATGAGAACCGTGGGTGATGCTTTAAAAATTCCTGTTTCACATCAGTTTGTTGAAATTGGCTCTATCAAGATGCATATTCTTGAAAAAGTGGATGAGCTCAATTGTGATCTCATCATCATGGGTAGTCATGGACCAAGCAAATTACCTGCCTTTCTAGGAAGTACTGCTCATGCTGTTGTTCATAAAGCCAAATGCGACATTCTCACACTGCAGAGTGATTGACAGGCATGCAATAATGGTATTGCAAAATCAATGTCAATAAGGTTAAAAAGAGAAGAGTATATCCATCATCCTATCAATCATATGGGGAAAGATTCATTTGCACTGACAGCATTTTTACCTTCAAACGATCAAGATACTTATACTCTTTTGTCTATTTTTAATCGAGATATTCTCATGACGCCATATTATGGTGAATTATTAGTGATTCACGAAAATGAAATGGCCATACAGTTTCTTGAAGTACTTGAACAGTCAGAGACTGCTGTTGAGTTCCATCAAAGTATTCCGGATAAACTCAATCACTTTGAAGTGCGAGCCTATTATCAATTTATCAAAAGAGGCTTTGAACTTTTCCCGTTTCTTCGAAATTATCCTTACCTTGCCGAGCGTGCTGATGTCATTGAGGCGAAAAAAATGTTTATCTGCTATGCTCTGACTGGATTTGGTGTGTATTTACTCGAATCCTCACCAGAACAATTAGCTTCACTAGAGCAAATGGCTGACTTTAAAAATATTTGCCAGCATGTTGAGACCGTGATCTCTGTGAAAAATAGCGCCCAAAATCTAGCAATTATGAAAGAAATGGATGCAAAATATAAACCTGAATCACTTGAGGCAGACCTTCCGGTGGCCAATATCACTGACTTAAGGCTATAGAAGAACAATAATTTTAGATCTCAATAGCCCCCGCGGTCTTCGCCTCGGGGTTTCGAGAACTGCCGCGGGGGTTTCGGTAACTAGGGAAATTCGCTAAAGCAACAGTCGAGGACAAAGAATCTCTGATTAATACCAACTGCTATAGTTGTAATAATCATTGCCATAGCTTTCTACTGATTGATAGCCCCAATAGGCAGCTCCACATCGGTTGCAACTTGGACAGCAATTGTTAGAAGTACAACAAGTGGGAGTTGCTACATACCGTGTTGCGGGTACATAAGTTGTTGTTGGTACATAGGTTGTTGTCGGTACATAGGTTGTTGTTGTCACATAACCACATCCTGTTGTACAAACTCCATCAGATGCGCAACCACCAATGATCAAAAGGGTCCCAAATAAACTACAAAATAACACGATTCGTCTCATGATTGCTTCCTTGTTTTATCATGTACGTTTATTATACATTAAGAACATAAAAATATCAATTTAGGATATTGAGTCCGCATATCAACGCTTCATTATAGGATGTTCATTATGCATTCATTGGGTTTTATTCATGAAAATGCCTTAAATTTCAGTTATCATTAGGCATCTGAATTGAGAGGAGCTTGATATGAAAGTAGGACAAGACAGTCTTTTAACACAATCTAAATTACAAATCGATGATAAAACCTATCATTACTACAGTATCAAAGAAGCTGAAAAGAAACATTTTAAAGGCATCAACAGACTCCCCTACTCTCTTAAAATATTGTTTGAAAATCTATTACGCTTTGAGGATGATAAGTCAGTCACCACCGATGATATTCAAGCGATGGCTGATTGGTTAAATACCAAATCTTCTCAACATGAAATTGCATATCGCCCGGCAAGAGTCTTGATGCAAGATTTTACCGGTGTTCCTGCTGTTGTTGATCTAGCCGCGATGCGTGCTTCTATTGAACAATTGGGTGGAAACCCTGATAAAATATCACCTCTCTCCCCAGTTGATCTCGTGATTGATCATTCCGTCATGGTTGATAAATTTGCGTCCCTGGATGCATTGCAAATCAATACTTCCATAGAAATGCATCGCAACATCGAGCGATATGAGTTTCTACGATGGGGACAAAAAGCATTTGCAAACTTTCGCGTTGTACCACCTGGCACGGGTATCTGTCACCAAGTGAATTTAGAGTACCTAGGAAAAACAGTAGCCAGTAGTCAGGAAAATGACATCTGGTATGCCTATCCAGACACACTGGTGGGCACAGACTCTCACACCACGATGATCAATGGATTAGGCATTTTAGGTTGGGGCGTTGGCGGCATTGAAGCGGAAGCTGCCATGCTTGGTCAACCGATCTCCATGCTCATTCCAGAAGTGATTGGCTTTAAATTCACAGGGAAGCTCAAAGAAGGCATCACAGCAACCGACTTAGTACTCACAGTCACACAAATGCTACGCAAAAAAGGGGTAGTAGGAAAATTTGTGGAGTATTATGGCCCTGGACTCAAAGAGTTGCCTTTAGCCGATCGAGCCACGCTGGCCAATATGGCCCCAGAATATGGTGCCACCTGTGGATTTTTCCCTGTTGACCAAGAAACATTAAATTATTTACATCTCACAGGGCGGGATAAACATACCATTGATTTGGTTGAGGCTTATTCTAAAGCACAAGGCCTTTGGTATGACAGCTCAGATGAAGAGCCTATTTTCACATATACTTTAGCCCTTGATCTCAGTACAGTTGAACCCTCACTGGCAGGTCCTAAGCGTCCTCAAGATAAGGTCACCCTAAAAACCTTGCCTCTAGAATTTAATGCATTGTTGAAAAGCATTGATAAAGAAAATGAAAAAGAAACCGCTTTTCGGGTCAAAGATGCTGATTTCGATTTACATCATGGTGATATTGTCATAGCAGCCATCACCAGTTGTACCAACACGTCGAACCCAAGTGTGCTCATGGCAGCAGGACTTGTGGCCAAAAAAGCAATCGAGAAAGGATTACAAAGAAAACCCTGGGTTAAATCATCTTTAGCGCCCGGTTCAAAAGTTGTCACTGATTATTTAAATTATGCTGGATTACAAACTTATTTGGATCAGCTTGGCTTCAATTTGGTTGGTTACGGCTGTACCACCTGTATTGGTAATTCAGGCCCTCTGCCGGATGCCATTGCTCATAGCGTTACCGATAATGATTTGGTGGTATGCTCTATTCTTTCAGGTAATCGAAACTTTGAGGGAAGGGTTCATCCCCAAGTACGTGCAAATTGGCTTGCATCTCCTCCTCTGGTTGTAGCCTATGCATTGGTGGGAACCACACAAATTGATTTAAGCAAAGATCCGATAGGGTTCGATACACATGACCAGCCTATCTATTTGAAAGACATTTGGCCGACCAACGATGAAATTGCCAAGGAAGTCTCCAAAGTAAAAGAAAGTATGTTTCTTAAAGAATACTCTGAAGTATTCAAAGGAGATGAAGAATGGCAGGCCATTCAAACGGCTAGTGGTAAAACATATGAATGGAATCAGGATTCCACCTATATCCAACACCCGCCTTTTTTCCAAGATTTAAAGCCAACCCCTTCCCCCATTAAGCCAATTAAAGAGGCGTATCTGTTAGCCTTATTTGGTGACTCAATAACCACTGATCATATCTCTCCTGCTGGGTCCATCAAAGCCAATTCACCGGCTGGACTTTATCTGAAGTCCAAAGGGGTGAACGAAAAAGACTTTAACTCTTATGGTTCAAGAAGAGGTAATCATGAAGTCATGATGAGAGGTACTTTTGCCAATATTCGTATTCGTAATGAAATGACGCCTGATATTGAAGGTGGCGTCACTCGCCATATTCCTAGTGGAAAAACGATGCCAATTTACGATGCTGCAATGCTGTATCAGCAAGAAAACGATAGCTTAGTGATCGTCGCAGGTAAGGAGTACGGCACAGGTTCCTCTCGCGATTGGGCAGCTAAGGGTACAAACTTACTTGGAGTCAAAGCGGTTCTTGCTGAAAGTTTTGAGCGGATCCATCGCTCAAATCTGATTGGAATGGGGATATTACCGCTACAATTCCAAGAAGGCATGTCAAGAAAAACATTAAAACTGACCGGTGTGGAAAGAATAAGTATTGATATCAATGACAGCTTAAAGCCTGTGAGCTTAGTTGACGTTACCATAGATCGAGGCCAAGGCCATCTGCATCATTTTCAAGCCCTTTGTCGTATTGATACAGAAAATGAGCTTGAATATTATCGGCATGGTGGTATTTTGCAGTATGTGTTACGTCAATTAAAATAAAGGAAATGATGTGCTTCAATCAAAAAGAGTTCTAAGCGTTTTTTCATTAGTGATGATCAACGTTATCGCTGTAGATAGTTTGCGTACTTTACCCATCACAGCAAAGCTTGGATTGTCTCTCATTTCATATTATTTGGTAGCAGCTTTTGTGTTTTTTATTCCTATCGCTTTGGTTGCTGCCGAATTAGCCACTGCTTATCCTAAAACGGGAGGTATCTATATTTGGGTACGCGAGGCTTTTGGCAAGCGCGCAGGATTTATGACGATATGGCTGCAATGGATTTATAATGTAGTTTGGTATCCAACCATTCTTGCATTCATTGCAGCTACCATTGCCTATCTTTTTGCGCCTAGTCTTGCCAACAATAAATTTTTCTTACTCACCACGATTATTTCTTTATTTTGGCTTTTTACTTTTCTCAATTGTTTTGGCATGAAACTGTCTAGTTTGGTGAGCATTGTTGGTGCATCATTCGGCACATTACTACCCATGATTGGCATTATTTTCTTAGGCATTTTATGGATATTACAAGGACGCCCTATTGAAATTGACTATTCCACTTCATGGTTTCCTGATTTCAGTACTCTGGGTAATTTATCTTTATTTTCAGCTGTCTTATTTGGTTTGTTAGGGATGGAAATGTCAGCGGTACATGCTGAAGAAGTCAAAAATCCACAACGCGATTATCCTCGGGCACTGCTCTATTCAACCATCCTTATTTTTTTGACCTTGGTGCTCGGATCACTTGCTATTGTGATTGTG
>JAKBCM010000081.1 GCA_021807845.1 Pseudomonadota bacterium | reverse complement strand
GCAAGCCAAGTTTCTCTACACTTCAGCGCTTGTAGCATATTTGGCGTATCGTCTTTCTTCATAGACTCTTTTTGCTTGAGATCTTCTGATGGGCCATCTTGTACAAAAATAGCAATCCACACCAAAATAAGAGCGCCGATGCCTCCATCAATCAATAGCGACCCTCGCCAGCCAAAATGCTGTGCCAAATAAACCAAAGGCGTATGAGCCATCATGCCGCCAATAAATGCCATGGTCACAATACAACCGATGACAAAGGCTTGACGTCTTGGCGGGAACCACCGAGAAACCAAAACCACGCAAGCTAAAAAACAAAAAGCATGTCCAATCCCGGCAAGAAAATGGAAACAAGAAGCCCAAACAAAGGAGGTGGTCAATGCAAATCCTACAGTACCCAAAATACAAATAAGCAAGGAAGAAAGAATCACCCGTCGCGTAGAAAAACGATCGAGTATCATGCCTGCAGGGAAAAGGAAAAAAATATCCGCACATAAATAGGTGCTCGACATCCAACTTAATTGTGTTGCATCCAGTTGAAACGCTTCTCGGAGCGGTTGGTTCAGAACATCAAATAAATTTAATTGAAAAAATTGGTAGAAAAAAAACAAACCAGATGAAAGACAAGTAAGCCATGCCATCCATTGGCTATCAGACGTCTTTGATTTTGAATCAACCGTGCAAGAATCTGACAACATGTCCCCTCTTCTTGAATAATAAACTTCGCGGGGAGTATAACAAAAACTGTACAGAAATGGTATCTCTGTGCCGCAACTTCACAAGGCCTACGCATGAAAAAAAGATTGACCAATACGTGAAAGTTAGCACGTATGAAAACCTGCAGGACTTCATCTTGTAGTTTCCACGACTTTGTGTCGTAATAAAACAAATGTAAGGTTCGATTATTTTTCTTGACCGTTCCTCTTCTTACCAGACAAAATGATGAGATACGAACACCTAAGGTTTTTGGAAAGTCGAACGCTGCGTTCATCAAGGAATATACAGACAGGGAGTGTGATATGGTCATTAAAGTGAAAGAAAAAGGTCAAGCTTTGCTTCGCGATCCGTTGCTGAACAAAGGCCCAGCATTTACTCATCATGAAAAAAAATTACTTAAATTGTATGGATTACTACCCTATCATAGCGAAACCATCGAGAATGAGTTGGAACGTTGTCACGATAATTTTAAAGCAAAACAAACGCCTCTTGAACAACACATTTTTCTTAGAGCGCTCCAAGACCGTAATGAAGTGCTTTTTTACCGATACATATTAGAACACTTGCAAGAAATGATGCCCATCATCTATACCCCTGTGGTTGGACAGGCCTGTGAATTATTTCATCAAATCTATCGCCAACCACGAGGCATATTTATCTCATATCCTGAGCGCGATAATATGGAAGAAATCATTGCTAATGTCGCTGCTAGTCGAAAAATCAGCGTGATAGTTGTCACGGACGGTGAGCGTATTTTGGGCCTTGGCGATCAAGGGGCTGGAGGACTTGGCATTCCTATTGGTAAACTTTCTTTGTATACGGCCTGTGGTGGTATCGACCCCGCTGAAACCTTACCTATGATATTAGATGTAGGCACCAACAACGAAGCTCGGTTAAAAGATAAGCAGTATTTGGGTTGGCGGCATCATCGCGTCACTGGCAAAGATTATGATAATTTTGTTGATCAATTTGTACAACATATAAAACATTATATGCCGCATGTGTTGTTACAATTTGAGGATTTTGCTCAACAACATGCCAATCCAATCTTGCAGCGCTATCGCGACCAACTGTGCTGTTTTAATGATGATATTCAAGGCACTGCGGCCGTTTCAGTCGCCGCCATCCTTGCTGCGACAAAAGTGGCCAAAGTTGACTTGAAAGATCAGCGATTGGCATTGTTAGGAGCAGGCTCCGCTGGTTGTGGGATTAGTGAACAACTAGTGAGAGCGATGATGGCCCAAGGATTGAGTGAAGATGAAGCCCGTCATCGTTTTTATCTTGTGGACAGAAATGGCTTGCTGGTTGACGATATGACCGATTTATTGCCTTTCCAACAACCTTTTGCCCAAATAAAAGAATCTGTGAAAACCTGGAAACTCGAACAAGCAGGGAAAATCAGCTTGGCCGATGTGATCCATAATGCCAAACCAACCATCTTACTGGGTGTCTCAGGACAACCCAACCAGTTTACTAAGCCTTTGGTTCAAAAAATGGCTAGTTACTGTGAGCGCCCAATCATATTTCCACTTTCCAACCCCACCTCAAGATGCGAAGCGTTACCCATAGATTTACTGACCTGGACAGATGGAAAGGCTCTTGTTGCTACCGGTAGCCCCTTTGACCCCGTCAAGATCCATGGCCACTCCATTGACATTGCGCAATGTAATAATTCCTATATCTTTCCAGGGGTTGGGCTTGGCGTCGTTGCTGGGAAAGCAAGACGAGTCACGGATGGCATGATGATGGCAGCAGCGATTGCATTAAGTCAGTTGGCACCGGCAGTCCATAAAGGCACGGGACGTTTGTTACCGGAATTATCAACCATTCGTGAAGTAAGTGAACACATTGCAACTGCTGTAATCTTACAAGCCATACGTGAAGGTCATTGCGACAAAATGGATGAGGATGAAGTGAAACATGTGGTGAAGAAAACCATGTGGTACCCTCAGTATGAGTCGTTTGAGCCAGAAGCGTAACGCCTTACTCCCTGAGGAGATTATCATGCGTCGTCAGTGGTATATTGCATTCGGAATCATTCTATTAATTCTATTCCTGTCTCTACTCATATCGCGAGACATCCGCGAATTTCTTTTGTTATTTATCCCAATCATCTGTCTGTGGCTCTATGATATCTTGCAAAAAAGACACACTATTTTGCGCAATTTTCCTGTTTTAGGCCACATTCGTTATCTTTTGGAATTTATTCGTCCCGAAATTCAGCAATATTTTATCGCTGACGATGAAGAAGAGCGCCCTTTTAGCCGAGAAGTCCGCTCCATTGTCTATCAACGTGCAAAAAATGCGCGCGACACAATCCCTTTTGGTACAGAAAGAAATATTTTAGAAGTGGGCTACACTTGGGTGCTACATTCGCTTGCGCCCAAACATATTTCAGAAGTTGAACCACGGATTACCGTTGGTGGCCCGGATTGTAAAAAACCCTACCACGCTTCACGTCTAAACGTTTCTGCCATGAGCTTTGGTGCTTTATCAGCCAATGCCCTCATGGCCATTAATAAAGGCGCTCAAATTGGAGGGTTTGCCCATAACACTGGCGAAGGAGGTTTAAGTCCCTATCATTTGGAAGGGGGAGATGTGATTTTTCAGTTGGGAACAGCCTATTTTGGTTGTCGAGACGAACAGGGTTTTTTTGACGAAACGGAATTTACAACAGAAGCCAATCGCAATGAAGTCAAAATGATTGAAATCAAATTGTCACAAGGAGCTAAACCCTCACATGGTGGTATTTTGCCTGCTGCTAAAGTGACACCAGAAATTGCAAAAGTTCGCAAAGTGTCGATGGGACACGATATCGTCTCTCCAGCTGCACATTCAGCTTTTAATTCACCCTTAGGCCTCGTTCATTTTATCCAAAAATTACGCGAAATCACCGGGGGAAAACCCATTGGATTCAAACTGTGTATTGGGCGAAAGGATCAATTTTTAGCCATCTGTAAGGCCATGCTAGAGACTCAGATTTTGCCTGACTTTATTACCGTTGATGGCGCAGAAGGTGGCACAGGGGCGGCCCCTTTAGAGTTCACCAATCACATCGGTGAACCTTTAGATGATGGGCTTATTTTTGTTCATAATGCACTCGTAGGCACTCATTTACGTGACAAAATCCGCATCATTTGTAGTGGAAAAATTGCGACAGGATTTGACATGGTTGAAAAAATAGCCATGGGCGCTGACATGTGTAATTCAGCTCGAGCCATGATGATGTCTGTGGGCTGTGTGCAATCCAAGCAATGTAATGCCAACACCTGCCCTACGGGTGTTGCCACACAAAACAAACGCCTTCAACGGGGATTGGTGGTCGATCAAAAAAAATATCGTGTTGCAAACTATCATAAAAACACGATGAAAAGTTTCTTAGAAATTGTAGGTGCGATGGGGCTTACCAATCCCAGTGAACTGAAACCCGAATATCTCATGCGGCGTATCAGCTCTGACTGTGTCAAACCCCTCAATGAAATTTATACCTATTTAAAACCCGGAGAATTACTAGGCAAACACATTCCTGAGGCATATCTCTCTTTTTGGAACCAAGCTGATGCAAAGCATTTTTAACCTTATGGTTGATGTAGCCTGTATGAAGCGTAGCGAAATCCAGGAGTGTAGCCAATAGAACAAACCATTCCCGGATTTCGCTACGCTTCATACAGGCTACAAATCTAATTGATGATACGCCCTAGGGCACCTGGTTATTACTATCTTTGAGATGATCACTTAACTCATCAACCACATTGATGCTATCTGTTTTGGCCACAAAAAATCGCCATCGTCCTGTTCCTATGTTATGGAATGTTAAAGTAAGACATAACATGATCACGTTGAGAATGTCCCATACCACTTGTTTATAACCACGATGCTTTTCAAGCTCTGGTTTGGCCCCATTGATGGCATCCGTACAATTGACTAAAAATTCATCCTTTTTGATTTTTTTATCATAATAAAGGGTCACTTGATCCTCTAGCTCATGATAAAGTTGAAACGCCGTTCTTGCGGCTTCCTGAGCGGATGGATGATGTAATGAAGTGAGGGTATGTTTGATCGCCTTGATTTTCAACACCTTTAAAGCGGCTAGAATCTTAAGTTTTCCATCATTTGCGACATCAGCCGCTTTCTTTTCTTGCTCTTGCTGACGCTCTTGTTCTGCTATCCAATGTTCTCGATCTGCTTTGGAAAAGTTGGCATTCTTGAATGCATTAAAGAAGCTATCAAAGTCTTTGGTCTTATTAAGAGTCGATAGGATTTGCTTTTCATTGAGCCAATTCCATTGACCTATTTTACCACTATACTCTGGTTTTTCGAATAAAATATCCGCGATGGAA
Source organism: Pseudomonadota bacterium (assembly GCA_021807845.1). The sequence goes on along the minus strand of JAKBCM010000081.1, from coordinate 1,247 downwards.
CTTGTCATGTCAGGCCGAGCAAGTAGCTCATCTATTTGCTCCTTCACTTGAACCAACTGAGCCAATGTCTTCAGATCATCTTCGATAAACTGTGCTTTAAATTTAATAAGCAAAGGAATGTCGTCTTCTTCAGCCAAGACAATCATCTCAGAAATGGGTAATTGTGCCCCACTATTCTCTTCTCCAAATGCCCGTAAAATAACAAATCCAAGTCTAACGCTTATGCTATCTTTCTTAATGATATTCATCATGTCTTGTTCGACATGTAACGATTTAGATTGCATCAAAAGCTGAATCAAGGCATCTTCCCAAGCGGCAAGCTCATCCTTCTCTAAAGGCAATTGGCACTGTGTAAATGCCTTTAGAGCTAAGGCGAGCAGTAAAGAAGCATTCTTTTTAGCCTCAGGGAGGCTAAGACTCATCTGTAACAAATGGAGCGAAAATTGGCGATGATTCGCCACGATGTTCATTACATCAGGTGTCGCTTTGGGATGAGTTGCAAGTTTTAGTAACAGCTGGCCTTCCTTTTCAAAAGCATCTCGACTCGCTATTATTTTCAAAACTGACTCTGTGATATCTGGGCGTACCATTAATAACTCTAATTGAGCTTCGGTTTTACACGCTTTGGCAAGGCTCTCAAGCACTGCTTCAACTAAAGGTCCTGTCGTTTCGAAATCAAGGAGTGAATTGAACTCTTCTTCAGAAGCTACAGGGATCATCGCAGCCAGCGGCAAATCCGCAATGATATCTTTTTTAAAGACCTTTAAGACCTGAAATCCGAATTGAGGATGGATGGGATGCTTCTTAATCAGGTCAATCATGTTTTGTTTGGCGATTTTATTTACTTTTGATTTCTCAAACAGTTGAATCAACCCACTTTCCCAAATATCAATGTTCCCTACATTCTCTATATTGCGTTGAGAATATGCTTTGTTTGCCAATAGGTCGAAGAACCTTGTGTCTTCATTATTTAGCATCATCAAAATTGGAGGTAATAATTTAGGTGAGAAAGCATGATTTGCCAAAGCAGCTTCTATCAACAACGGATTTTTTTCTGCCTTCGGATGCTCTAATATTTTCAGCAAAAGTGTTTCATCATGAATCTCTTTTTTAGCAAGCGTCAGTAAAATCTGTGAATCAACCGCTTTACTATGTGATTCTAATAATTGTTTCAAGTCCGAGTCATCCAATACTTTTTCAGCGACTAAAATGAAATCTAACGTCTTTGAGGTCAACATAGGATAGAT
>JAKBCM010000001.1 GCA_021807845.1 Pseudomonadota bacterium | reverse complement strand
AACCCAACTGGGTAACCTAAGGCGCTAAAATTGAGTGGTTTTCATTCTAACGTTTCAATGCTGATCCACAAAGCCTGCAATTCTTCAGGAGATATCGATGAAACTATATTATGCAAAAGGCGCTTGTTCTTTGGTTCCACGAATGATTATAAATGAGCTTGGTTTGCAGGCTGCATTTGAATCTGTCGATTTAAAAGCTAAGAAAACGGCAACCGGCAACAATTATTTATTGATTAATCCCAAAGGAGCAGTCCCAGCACTGGAAATAAAGTCTGGACAAGTTTTGACAGAAAATGCCATCATTTTGCAATATTTAGCAGACAATGCAAATGCAACGCAATTGCTACCAGGTGTGAATGATTTTAATCGATACCGTGTTCTTGAATGGATTAATTATGTTGCTACGGAATTGCATAAAGGAATAGGGGTTTTATTTAATCCATCATTACCTCAAACTGCGCGTGATGATGTATTTATACCCTTGATCAAAAAGAAGCTTTCATTTGTTGATGCCCACCTTGAGCATCACCCATATTTATTAGGAAAAGAGTTCACGCTACCTGATGCCTATTTGTTCGTCATGTTACTCTGGGCGAGCCACTTCAAGATTGAATTACAAACTTGGGCCCATTTGGCGCAGTATTTTAATACGCTAAAAAACCGACCCTCCATTCAAAAAGCATTAGCAGATGAGGGGATATGAGATGATTTTAGGGTAAATATAAAGCGACAATGGCGTGGTACAGTAGGCCAAAAGGATTGTTCCGAGGTCAAGATTTTCTTGATAATCAGTGACCTCAATAAAATATCAAAGGAAATCTATCATGATGCATCAAGTACTACAAAGCATTCCAAGACTAGCAACGATTACTCATTTACCAAAAACAATCTCTACTATGGGATCAATACGTTTCTTTGCCAGCAGCTTGCCACCAGTTGTTGAGTTTGCTCATAGCAAGGAGCAGAGACTGTTGCATTGTCTTATGCAACGGCATGGGGATAAAAAGCGGGGGCTTTCTGAATATGACAAGCTAGCTATAGAGCAAATATGCGATAAAATTTCGCAAAAATATGGCATTAGACCCCAGCATAGCATTGAATCATTGAAAGTCTCGTCTATTGTCTGTTGGCCATCAGAATGGATTAAAAAGAACGCCGCGGAAGATAGACATCGAACACTTAACGCCATCATTGTTGAAGCAGTGCAAGTGTTAGTTCCCAAAGCAGAAGTTGAGAATATACAAGAAATATTTAAGATGCTTTCTTCCGAAGAAGCCCCAAAAAAACATATAAATGAAAGCCAAGAGCACTCAAAACAAAGGTTGTGTGGAAAGGTTTAAATTGTGAAATTGTTTTTTTTACTCATTGTTTACATCAATGCCGCTATTTTTTGATGATAATGCTTTCAATAACCACGGGTGTTATCGGTTTATCTTGAGGATTTGTAGGCACGTTACTAATTTTATCAGCAACCTCTTGTCCAGAAATGACCTGACCAAAAACATTATAATTACCTGATAAGCCAGGTGCGGGCGCAACAGTAATGAAAAATTGGCTGCCATTCGTGTTTGGTCCTCTATTGGCCATCGCAAGCACGCCTGGTTTGCTAAAACTTGCAAATGTATTTTCATTAGCAAAGGTATAACCTGGTCCACCTGTTCCATTTCCAAGAGGATCCCCCCCTTGAATCATAAAACCAGGAATCACACGATGAAAAATTAACCCATTGTAGAAAGGGCGTTTCACCAATTTGCCTGTTTTTGGATCTGTAAATTCTTTAGTGCCTGTTGCTAAGCCCACAAAATTAGCAACAGTGTTAGGCGCAGCTTTAGGAAACAATTCACAAGTAATGCTGCCCTCGGATGTTTTAATAATAGCCGTTTCTGCATGTACTGACATGATAAATACGAGTAACAAAAAACTGACAAATAAGGAGGTTGTTTTTTTCATATCAAGATCTCATTAGGCTGTTATGATGAATAGTAATTGTATCCAGTATATTGTATTTTATAGTGTAAATGCTACATTAGATCGATAATGCTCTCCGTACATGACCATTTTCGAACCAGTCATGCACAAAGGATAATGATTGTATTCGGCTTGTAGCATCATATTAAAGAGAACCGCACGCAATACTAAAAAAGATGGATATCTTTCTAAAATTGTGCTAAGATTTAGATTCTATTAATGGTACATTTGCATGGTTTACTCGTGGATACAAACGTACTATACTAGTAGCAGCTTTTCGAGCTGACCTTCCCGTAAAATACTACTCTGGAAACCCATTTCATTTAACCAACACATCAAGTGAGACCTATGAATTTTAGTGAACTTAAGCAGTTGCCTATTGCTGATCTCGTAAACATCGCCCAAGAAATGGGCGTTGAAAATACCTCCCGTATGCGCAAGCAAGACATTATTTTTGCCATCCTCAAAGCTCATGCGCTGAAAGGTGAAGATATCCATGGAGATGGTGTTGTCGAAATCTTGAGCGACGGTTTTGGGTTTTTGCGCTCTTCCGATGGCTCTTATTTAGCAGGTCCAGATGATATTTATGTTTCGCCCAGTCAAATCAGGCGATTTGGTCTACGTACGGGGGATACCATTTCAGGTAAAATCCGCCCGCCCAAAGACAGTGAGCGTTATTTTGCTTTATTAAAAGTAGACCAAATCAATTACGATAGCCCTGACAGTGCGAAACGTAAAATCCTTTTTGAAAACTTGACTCCCTTGTTTGCCTCTCAACGCTTGGTGATGGAGCAAGGCAATGGCAGTACAGAAGACCTAACCGCTCGCGTCGTTGATTTATGTGCGCCTTTCGGCCGAGGACAGCGTGGCTTAATCGTATCTCCGCCCAAAGCGGGAAAAACGCTGATGCTGCAAAACATTGCTCATTCTATTGAAAAGAACTATCCAGACTGCTACCTCATTGTTCTCCTCATTGATGAGCGTCCTGAAGAAGTCACTGAAATGCAACGCTCCGTCAAAGGTGAAGTGGTCGCCAGTACTTTCGATGAACCCGCTAATCGCCATGTCCAAGTTGCTGAAATGGTGATTGAAAAAGCCAAACGTCTGGTTGAACATAAGCGTGATGTGGTGATTTTGCTAGATTCCATCACCAGACTCGCTCGTGCCTATAACACCGTCGTCCCTGCTTCAGGAAAAGTACTTACCGGTGGGGTGGATGCCAATGCGTTGCAAAGACCAAAACGCTTGTATGGTGCTGCTCGTAATATTGAGGAAGGCGGGAGTTTAACCATCATTGCTACCGCGCTGGTTGACACTGGCTCCAAAATGGATGAAGTCATTTACGAAGAGTTCAAAGGAACCGGTAATATGGAAATCCATTTGACGCGCAGTATTGCTGAACGCCGTATCTTCCCTGCTATTAACATCAACCGTTCTGGCACTCGTCGTGAAGACTTGTTGTTGAGTGCTGAAGATCTTCAAAGGACTTGGATATTGCGCAAAATACTACAATCCATGGATGAATGCGATGCGATTGAATTTTTACTTGAACGCATGAAGAACCATAAGACTAATTCAGAATTTTGTGAGGCTATGAAGCGTCAAGAGTAGTCTTTCATGAAATATAGTGATCTACGCGATTTTATCACCCAGTTAGAAGCTCGTGGTCTACTCAAACAAATTGCTTATCCCGTATCCCCCCATCTCGAAATGACTGTGGTCAGTGACAGAGTGCTCAGGCAAGGGGGGCCGGCACTTTTGTTTACACACCCCAAAGCCCACGACGTTCCTGTTTTGACGAACTTATTTGGCACTGTAGAGCGCGTCGCTTTAGGTATGGGTGAAGAATCGATTACTGCTTTACGTGAAATTGGACAATTGCTAAGCGCTCTCAAAGAACCTGTTCCTCCAACAGGATTTAAAGATGCTTTTAGTAAATTACCTTTGTTAAAGCAAGCAATTAACATGGCTCCCAAATATATCAACCATGCCCCATGCCAAACGCATGTTTGGGAAGGTGAAGACGTTTCTCTAACCAATTTACCTATCCAAACCTGCTGGCCAGGTGATGCAGCTCCCTTAATCACCTGGGGACTCGTTACGACCAAAGGACCTTTGCAGTCTCGTGAAAATATGGGGATCTATCGTCAACAACTCTTAAGTAAAAATAAACTCATCATGCGCTGGCTACCTCACCGCGGAGGCGCACTTGATTATCAAGCCTTTCAGCAACAATATCCAGGTGAGCGTTTTCCTGTAGCAGTCACGCTGGGAGCTGATCCTGCAACCATGCTCGCCGCAGTAACCCCCATCCCGGACTCCTTATCAGAATATGCTTTTGCTGGATTATTACGAGGTAAGCGTACTGAGCTCACGCGATGTATCGGTGTCGATTTACACGTCCCTGCAACAGCTGAAATCATCTTAGAGGGCTACTTAGAGCCAGGACTTGAAGCACCAGAAGGACCTTTTGGGGATCACACGGGTTATTACAATGAAGTACAAACATTTCCGATTTTTACCGTAGAGCGACTGACTCATCGAACCTCTCCAATCTATCACAGTACTTATACCGGTCGTCCTCCCGATGAGCCAGCTATTCTTGGCGTCGCTTTAAATGAAGTATTTATCCCATTGTTGCAAAAACAATTTCCTGAGATCGTTGATTTTTATCTGCCCCCGGAAGGATGCTCTTACAGACTCGCGATTGTGACGATTAAAAAACAATATCCTGGCCATGCCAAACGGGTGATGATGGCTGTATGGTCATTTTTAAGGCAATTTATGTACACCAAATTTGTCATTGTTTGTGATGATGATATTGATGCCAGAAACTGGCAGGATGTGGTTTGGGCCATCACCACTCGGATGGATCCTTTGCGTGATACCGTAATGATTGACCACACCCCTATTGATTATCTTGATTTTGCCTCACCCACTTCAGGACTAGGCTCTAAGATGGGGATGGACGCCACCAGTAAATGGGCGGGCGAAACAACTCGTGAATGGGGAAAGGCAATTACCATGGATGAGGACATCCAGAAACAAGTGGATGAATATTGGCAACAATTAGGGATAGCGACATGACCTCTAAAGAAACCCTAGCCAAAATTGAAAGCATCATCCCTCTCACCGACAGTATCTTACAATTGATGCTTGCACCAGATGAATACATTGAATATCAAGCAGGTCAATATTTACAAATTCTCTTTAAAGATGAGGCTTATTCCTATTCCATAGCGAATGCCCCATTGGGCTCGCACAAATATGAATTGCATATTCGTCATAGCCCTGACAATCCACACATAGAAGCCTTATTGAGCGACATGAAGCGTATAGGCGCCGTATCTATTCGCCTACCGTTTGGGTTTTGTAGTTTAAGCCATTTGCGCCCTGACAAACCGATATTGTTTATCGCAGGCGGAACGGGATTTGCGCCCATCAAAGCGATGATTGAACAATTACTCGCGAATGGAAAAACACAACCTTTTGAGCTTTTTTGGGGTGCGCGGACTCAAAGTGACTTGTACATGGACGATAAAGTTTCATATTGGCATACTCATGTCCCTCATTTTCAATATGTTTCAGAGCTATCTGGCTCAGAAAAAGGAACCCTGGCCTCACAGGTTCTGAAAAGACATGCCCATGATTTGCATCTTTGGCAAATGGTGATCAGTGGACCATTTGATATGGTTTATGACATTCGGGATTGTTTACTTACAGCAGGGGCCATCCAAGAAGATTTATTTTCAGATGCATTTGAAGGCATGGAGTTTGTCCAAAATTCAGTGAAGGAGTGAAATAATGGAAAGTCTATATCAAATTCTCGGTTTAATTGGGGCTGCTTTGATTGTGTGGATCTTATATCGTAGTATTAAGCACAATCCCCAACAATTTAGTCGTGCAAATTTATCCAAAAGTTTTTCAAGCATGGGGATCCTTGCTTTATTATTAATTGGTTTTGTAGCCTTATTGGTTGTTTTATTACGGCAAACGTGATTATCCTAGTCATTCCCATCCACATATGAGTAGAAAGGAAACGTATCATGCCAAAGGAACTGACTGCTAAGGATGTAGAAAAAACGTTTGATGACACACCCGCCCCACTTCCGTCTTTTTATATCACCCCATATGCCGATCCAAATCCTGGTCAAAGTGATGACTATTCTCTGGTCTATTGTCCAACATCTGGCTGCGATATCAACATTGCTTTTTTTACACCGAGTGATAACCATACTACAGGCACTTTCGGCAATACGGCTGATGATACGTTCCTCTGTCATCAGAGAGACTCTGTCGCTATTCAACAATTCATTCGAGATAAAAGTGCGGCAGGTCTTCGCATCCTTGTATCCTACATCGATGCACCAAGTATTCATTGGAGTGCCGTCAATCGAGAAAACTTTGTCCGAAACACAGAAGGAGAACTCATCAACGGGCGTGTATATACCAACAGGTTGATGGAGTCTTATATCCCAGTGGGTCGCATGTGGGATGCGGAAACGCCTGATGCCGCCGCAATGGCGTCGATCATGAAAGCTTGTTTTTTACGAGGACTACAACGCGATCCTGATCATTATGTCTTTGTTTATACCACTTATGATGTTCGTCAAATAGACGAAATTATTTTATCAACACCCATTGATCCATCAAAAGATGAGATTGACAAAGCATTATTCGATCTAGGATTTACTCAGATTTCAGATTTTATTACCAAACGAGGCAGCCTATCTTTTCTTGAAACCATGAGCTACGGAGGCACAGCTGCACAACGTTTCGAAGAGGCTGATGCCTATGCTGTTCAGTTTCTTGCGAAAGGCGATGCGACAAAGCTGACTGAAATGCGCAAATTTATTTCAATTGGTGTGGCCCCTGGGTTAACATCCCGAGACGATGCGAAAAGCATTGCCGCAGCTTGTGACTACACCCAAGGGGGATATGGTCGGTTTATGGTATGGGCCGGTAATTGCCCAGATGGAATGGCACTCTATCAGCTGATGTTAGAACAGGAAAAAAAACCCTTACCCGCCCCCCTTTCAGAACCAAAAATGGCCGTTACAAAAACACCTGCCTCTCATCAAACATCTGGAAATCAATACCACTTCTTCCAAGCCTGGCAAAAAGCGCACCCCAGGCCTTCTGCAAAGCAAGAAGAAGAGAGCCTTAGCTCTTTTCTTTATCGATGTACATTCGGAATGCTCAATACCGAAGAGTCCAGCTGAGTGAGGCTCAATGACCGCGTGAGTTACTGTGATAAGAACCTTGCTCTATGACGAGATAATGATTGACATTGGGATTATCTATCGATTGCCTACTGGTATCAAAGACCAATAGGCATTCCTCGACATAAGTCATTTGACTGCTACCATCGACCAAAAGCCGATACCAAGGACTCCCAGAGCTAAAGTCTCGTTTAGAGGCTTGGGGATTATAGCGCCCTGAGGCTTGAAAAAGAGGGTCGACATCCACAACCACTGCACGATACCCTTGTCGTTTGTGCACCACTAGATCGCCAATATTGAATTTTGCTACTTTATACATCGGCATCTCCAAACACACTATATAAATGATATCGGTTTTTGTTTAAAAATCTTGAATAAAAAGAGTTAGAATGCTTTGGAATAAATCGTCACAACTTAAAACCCTTGTTGTAAAAGCAGGGTAGCCTTACCTGGTGTGAGTGGCCTACTGAAATAGTACCCTTGTACCACTGTGCATCCTAAATCACGTAACATGTTGAGTTGTGCTGCTTCTTCAACACCTTCAGCTATCACTTCTAACTTCAGTTGCTCTGCCATCCCAAGGATGGCTCGGATAATTGACACATCGACGGGATCAGACACCATATCTCTGATAAAAGATTTATCAATCTTAATGGTATCGATGGGCAGTCGTTTTAGATAATTGAGAGAAGAATAGCCTGTGCCAAAATCATCACATGAAATACGGATCCCCAAATTTTTAAACTCTTTTAAGGTGGTCATCGCTGCAGCATAGTTTTTCATAATTGTCGTTTCTGTGATCTCCACCTCTAACAGTTCTGGTGACAAATGACTATCATCAAGAATAGACTCCATACTTTTGATGAGATGATAATGACCACGTCGATGTATCTCATGAAACTGCCTCGCAGATAAATTCACAGATACTCGTAATCCAGGATATTTCTTCTGCCAAAATTTGGCTTGTTCACAAACGTTTTGCAATACCCATTCTCCTATCGGCACAATAAGTCCGGTTTTTTCCGCCAAAGGAATAAAGTCATTGGGCATAATCAACCCAAGCTCTCGATTTTGCCAACGAAGTAATGCTTCCATACCAACGATTTGTCTACTTTGCGTCTCTACTTGAGGTTGGTAACAAATAAATAGTTCTCGACGTTCTAATGCCTGACGCAAGTGTCGCTCCTGTTTTTGCGAGTATTGAACGATGTGACTCATTTCTTCTGCAAATACTTGATAGTTATTTTTACCCAACTCTTTGGCTTGCCCTAAGGCAAGATCAGCATTGGCCAAAAGCTCTTCAGCATTTTTGATTGAGCAGGGATAAAAACTGATGCCAAGACTCGCTGTGATAAAAATGTCTTGTCCTTTGATGGTAAAGGGATGAGACAACCACTCTAAAATATTTTCAGCGATTAAAAGCACCTCTTCATAAGAATCAATACGACATAACACAATAATAAACTCATCCCCCCCCTTTCTCGCTAAGATGTCACCTGCGCGCAGATGGAGCGATATTTTCTCCGAGACTCGTTGCAAAATCAGATCGCCTATTGAACTTCCCATGGTATCGTTGATATATCTGAAATTATCCAGATCAACGATCAGGATTGAGCCTTCTTCAAGATTCTGTTTCGCCTCTTGGATTAATTCCTGAATTTTCTCACGGATTTCAATAAAATTTGGCAAGCCAGTCAACTGATCAGAATGGGCCAAACGGATTAACTCATCTTGTGCGCGACGAACCACTTCTTCTTTCTCAACATTTTCATTTAACAACCATAATGCTTTTTTTCGGTAGGTATTCAAAAGAGCGTGCTCTCGCTGATACAGTGCTTGTAACAGGTTTGGCAAGGTCACTATTCCAACCACTTTTTGCTTTCTATCAAGGACTGGAAGAACGTCTCGTTTTTCTTTTTTCATGATAAGCAAAGCTTGACGAACAGTAGTCCCGGCTTTAATCGTAGGCTGATTCAACTCATCCATAAACGCTCTAAAGGACCAATCAGGATGCGATAAAATCTCTAATTTCGTCACTAATCCACGGAATACCCCGTTGCTTGTACATTTGGTGAAAACCACGAAAATGGTTTCAGTAGAATTAGGATCAGGATGACTTTCTTCCAAAACCCTGGTGAATTTTTGAGACATACATTCGGTCACTATTAAACGCTTCATAGGCCACCAATCGTGAGTCCATAGATCTATTTTTCGTTATCAACTGACTTTGTACATGACATCTTTTGACACTAAAATCGTTCAACTGGCTTATGGCAATATGGCATTTTATGATATTTGGTATAATAGTCCTGATGAGCCTCTTCCGCCGGCCAAAAAGGCCCAACCGGTATCAGTTGGGTCACCACATCATAGCCATTGCCCTTTAGCACTTTGATAAGTCCCTCCACTTGTTCGAATTGAGTGTCATTGTAATAAAACACAGCACTTTGATACTGTTGTCCCAAATCAGGACCTTGACCAAATCGACTGCATGGATCATGAATTTCAAAAAATCGCTTAATAATTGTTGTGTAATTGGTTTTGTCTCTATCAAAAACCACACGCGCTGCTTCATAATGCCCTGTATTACCTTGACACACTTGCTGATAAGTTGGACATTCTACTTTTCCACCACAATATCCAACTTCAACTTTTAAAACGCCTGGAATCCGGCGTAAGTAGTAATCAACCCCCCAGAAACAACCTCCGGCAACGATTGCTTCTTCGCTATCCTGTACGTGAAGGCTATGAACAAAATCAATAGAAACAGAATTGACACAATAACGACGATTTTTTACCGTCAAGTGCTCTCCGACAAACACATGCCCCAGATGCCCCAAACAACGAGCGCAAAGGATTTCCGTACGCATCCCATCGGCATCTTTGCATTCTTTAATGGCATCGGTTATGCCTTCATCAAAGCTTGGCCAACCACAACCGGCAGTAAACTGACTATGTGCACGAAACAAAGACAGACCACATCTACGGCATAAGTAGCTCCCCATTGTCATCAATTGATTGTAGACACCACTGCCGGGCGGCTCCGTTGATTTTTCACAAATAACTCGCCGAGCCGCCGTAGTTAAACTGGCCGTTTTATCAAGAAAAAAAGGCATATCACACCTATTTTAATGTAACAAGGAATCGTCCCTTTTCATTCTCTTTATTATTCTGGCGCCCGATGACAAAGTTTATCTGCTAAGTAACCAATAGCACCGGCATAATAAATTGAGTTGTTGTAGCGCAAGATCATTTTATAATTGGGAAAAGCAAGGAATACAGGCCCACCGTTAGGTTCTACGATGCTCGCTTGTAAATTTTGATAGGGTAAAGGTTGCCCACTGGTCGTTCGAACACCTAAAGCATTCCACTCACTGACTGGTTTGATGATTGTTTTACCTTCAAGCATTTTATCAAATTTAGGTGGCAGCTTGACGTAAATAGCCCAGGGCTGCCCTGTTTGCCAACCATTGATTTTCATATAATTTGCTATGGACGCAAACACATCCGGTTTTGAGTTCCATATGTCCTTACGCCCATCGCCATCATAATCCACTGCATACTTCACCCAACTTGAGGGTAGAAATTGACACTGGCCTGATGCACCAGCCCACTCTCCTTTAAAATGGTCTAAAGTCACATGTCCATCATTTAAGATATGCAAAGCTAAAAACAATTCCTTACGGAAAAATGATTGTCGTGATGAATCATAAGCAAGCGTCGCTAATGATTGGATCACCGGAAAATTGCCCATATAACTTCCATAACTAGACTCCATCCCCCAAAAGGCCAGGATGAAACAAGGATCAACACCATAATGATTGGCAACTTCATCAAGAACTGCCTTGTTCTTTTTGTATGCTTGCTCACCTTCAATAATACGGTAATGATCCACTCTTGATTTCAAATATCGTTCAAACGTTAATCGGTGTTCGGGTTGAGAATGAGCCAATCCTTTTACTTTTCGGCTTGGCTCATGAATATTGGCAAAAGCCTCATCAAATGTTTCAGGGGAAATGCCTTGGGCTAGTGCTTCTTTTCTTACCTCTATGACCCAGCTGTCCCAACTTTGATTTTGTGCAAAAACCACGGATGAGAACACGAAACCAAATGCCACAAGAATGAATCGAACTCTATTCATACCTACTCCCCTTATTGTTATTTTTGTAAAAAAGTTGAATCAAATATCCTTCCACTTCATGGAGATCCCTGAGCACTTGGGATAACGAAGAGTGAATGAACCATTTTGTTCTTTACTAATCGATAGGATTTTTCTTCAAAACTTTAATATTCATATCGACCAGAATCTGTCAGAACTTTAATATTAATTTTAACCCCTAAATACCCACCGAACCGTGACCGTCAGGGAGCGGAAATTTTTGTCCCGCAGAAGTTCGAATTTCCGCTCCCTGACGGTCACGGTTCGGTTAAAGATTCTTCTCTGCTCCCGTTCAGTTCGATCTTTTGCAGTTACCTGTTGGCAAAATAAGTGTTGTCATCTATGATTTTAGGTTAGGGAGTTAAACCCATAGAGGGAAACCATCATGTCCACAAAAAATAAATTTCGTACAGAAACAGATAGCTTGGGCGAAGTATCCGTGCCTGCTGACAAACTATGGGGTGCACAAACCGAACGCTCCCTTCAGCATTTTAACATTGGTGATGATCTTATTCCAAAAGAAATGGTCAGCGCTTATGCCATTTTAAAAAAAGCCGCAGCGCTTGCAAACCATGCTGGTGGCCGCTTAACCTTGGAAAAATGTCAACTCATTACAGAAGTCTGTGATGAAATACTCGAACACAAGCACCAGGACATGTTTCCATTACATGTTTGGATGACAGGCAGTGGCACACAATTTAACATGAACGTTAATGAAGTGATCTCAAATCGTTGTGCTGAGCTCAAAGGACTCCCCTTGGGAGGTAAAAAACCGATCCATCCTAATGATGATGTGAATATGTCACAATCATCCAATGATTCTTTTCCTTCAGCCATGTACATTGCCAGTGCTATGGGAGTCGTCAACCAATTATTTCCAGCCTTGACCCAACTCAAAGATGAATTAAATCGTAAAAGTCAGGCCTGGAAAGATGTGGTGAAGATAGGAAGAACTCACATGCAAGATGCAACTCCCTTGACTGTTGGGCAAGAATTTTCTGGCTATGTCGGGATGCTAGAAGATGGATTTGCTCGGATTAAAACGGCCTTGGAAGGGGTATACTGCCTAGCTTTGGGTGGAACTGCCGTTGGAACGGGTATCAATGCGGCCCCGGGATTTGATGTAGCGGTTGCAAAACAAATTGCTCATCTCACCAAATTACCCTTCAAATCAGCACCTAATAAATTTACAGTACAAGGGGCTCATGATGCATTGGTGCACTTATCAGGTACATTAAAAACCCTCGCAGTCTCTCTCTACAAAATCGCCAATGACATTCGACTGCTTTCTTGTGGACCACGTGCAGGAATCTATGAGCTTCTCATTCCTTCCAATGAGCCCGGTTCCTCTATTATGCCCGGCAAGGTGAATCCAACCCAGTGCGAAGCATTAACCATGGTTTCTATACAAGTAATGGCTAATGATATGGCTGTCTCCTTTGGTGGTGCGAGTGGATATTTAGAAATGAACGTTTATAAACCTTTGATCATTTTTAACATCACCAAGTCCATTCGCTTATTGTCAGACAGTATGAAAAATTTCAGTCAATTCTTAGTCAAAGACATGCAATTAAATGAAAAGCAGATTGCTCATTACGTCGAGCGTTCGCTGATGTTAGTAACAGCTCTATCTCCCATCATTGGTTATGACAAAGCGTCTCAAATTGCACACTATGCGCTCGATCATGATCTATCATTAAAAGAAGCAGCCCTTGCATTAAAGGCCATCAGTAGTGAAGAGTTTGATAAAGCGATGGATCCTAGAAAAATGGTGCATCCCTATGTGGCTGATGAGAAATAAATCATAAGGATGGTATGAAAGATAAAAAAATCACCCTATTAGTGATTGATGATAATCAAAACGACAGAGAGTTTTGTAAACATTTATTGCAAAAAAATAAGGATATTGGCGCCATTCTTGAGGCAGAAACCGTTTCAGATGCAGTAGCGCTTTATTCTAAACATGACATTGACTGTGTGATCATTGACTATAAACTACCGGGTGAAAGTTATCTTGATTTTATTGAGTACGCAGGGAAATTAGCTCAACCTTTGGTACCACTCATTATGCTGACTGGTCAAGGCAATGAACAAGTTGCCGTTGATGCAATGAAAGCCGGGGTTTCTGACTATCTCAATAAAGATACCCTATCAGAGCCGCTCCTAAGTAAAGCCATTCTCCATGCTATTGAAAGAAGTCTATTGGTCAAAGAGATTCACGAAAAGACAATAGCACTTGAACTCATGGCAACCACCGATGGATTAACGGGGCTCTTAAATCGCATCACTTTTCAAAAAGAAGCCATGAAATGGATATCACATGCCAAGCGAGTGAACCAACCCATAGCCTTGTTTTTTATTGACTTTGATAATTTTAAACAAGTAAATGATGAATATGGTCATGCAGTGGGCGATCTGTTGCTGTCTTTAGCCGCTGATAGGCTGAAAAGGAGCTTACGAAATGAAGACTTACTTTGCCGATATGGGGGAGATGAATTTGTTGCCATCACCAGGATCCATTCTGAACTTGAAGCAATAGAAATTGCAAAAAAAATCATTCAATTCCTATCTCAACCTTTCCATAAACACGAAAAAACATTTACAGTCAGTGTCTCTATAGGCATTAGCTTTCTTGATGAAAGCAAAGGGTTTGAAGATTTGGTACGAGACGAAGACATAGCACTTTATGTTGCGAAGAAAAGTGGGAAATCAAAATATTATGTATCCCAATCACCTCTTAAATAGATCTTAACGATACCATAGGCTCTAATGCCGCCGCTCTTCTTGCTGGATAAAATCCAAAAAAAATCCCAGTGATCACAGACACAGCAAAACCTGCTAAGGGTGGCAATGGATAAATGGTAAAAGACCAAAGACTAAAATAGGCAACGATCCAAGTGAATATCAATCCCAACACGACGCCTAAGAACCCTCCGAGTAAAGATAACATCACGGATTCAACCAAAAATAACCTCTGTATTTCACGCCTTGTCGCCCCAACAGCTTTACGGATCCCGATTTCTTTTTTACGCTCACTCACAGAGACCAACATCACATTCATCACACCAATCCCGCCCACCAAAAGAGAAATGCCGCCAATGACGGCAAGTAATAAGGTAAAAATTCGCCCTTGATTTTCCATGCTAGCAATAATCTGTTTGGCACTTCGGACAAACACATTCATCTCTGAAGATTGTTTGCTGATGATTTGTTTGATTGCTTCAATCACATCATCTATATGAGCATCCGATTTTAGTAATAAAACAGCATTGTTAATTCTCGCATCTTTATGAACCAATGCCATCCCAGCGATTGGAATGATGACAGCCTGATTCACATCTTCATTAAAAAACCCATTTTCTTTCCAAAGCTTTGCGATACCTTTAATTGTGTAGAGCGCGTTCCCTATCTGCAATTGTTGCCCTAAAGGATCATCAAGACTTACTGCTTTGATTTGCTGTGCTAACTCATCGCCAATCACACAAACTTGCTCAAATGATTGTAGAAAAGAAACAAATTGCCCTTCTTTCAAATCGATATGAATAATCTGTGCGAGTGATTCATCGGCCCCAATCACGACTCCTTTGGCTATTTTTCCTTGAAAACTGATGGGTTGATAGGCGGTACTATAAGGGGCGATTTGGCGGATCTCTTTTATTCTTTGTGGAAGTTGTCGCCAAAAACTCAACTGAAACCGATCCTCTTTCAGCGAAGGCGCATGTCCTACCTTTTGAAATAAAGAGACAGAAAGCAAATCCGTACCCAGTGCTTTAAATTGGCTTAATGCTTTTTCTGTAGCCAATTGACCACAACTCAAGAGCGCAACCACAGATGCCGTGCCCATCAAAATACCTAGAACAGCAAGAATGGATCTTAATTTTGCCGCCATCAGATTGACCCAAGCCTGCTGACCATAATGATATAAGTTCATGTCATCTGACCATCGACCAAAGTAATTCGTTTTTTGCAAAGCGCTGCCACATGCTCATCATGAGTGACCAAAATGATGGTGCGTCCTTCTTCATGAAGTCCTAAAAATAAATTCATGATCTCTTTGCCTGTACTAGAATCCAAAGCACCCGTTGGCTCATCAGCCAAAATCACTTTTGGCTCCCCAACCAGTGCTCGCGCTATAGCCACTCGCTGCTGTTGACCACCTGATAATTGCGTAGGACGATGATGCCGGTAAGAGTCTAGGCCGACCCGAATGAGTGCCTCTGATACTCTTTTTTTAATGGATGCAGAAGATTGATGACGATAGGTCAAAGGCAAGGCAACATTAAGTTCCGCGCTCAAACGCGGCAATAAATGAAATTGTTGGAACACAAATCCCATGTGTTGATTACGCAACAATGCCAATTGATCATCTGAGAAATCCTTAACATCGTGACCTTGAAGAAAATACTGCCCACCATCCACGTTATCCAGCAAACCCATGATGTTCATCAGTGTTGATTTACCCGATCCCGAAGCACCCACAATAGCCAGCATATCACCTGGATAAATATCCAGTGAAATCCCTTTTAAAACGGTGCTTTCAATGTTGCCAACCTTGTATTTTTTTACAACATTGTGGAGAGAAATCAAAGGTTTTGTTTTGGATGAATCGTTACTCATAGGCGATCACATCTCCAGGTTGAAGGCCTCGGTCAATCACCACATCCTCTCCTTCTACCGCACCTGTGACCACAGATACGCTCTGGACTGTGCCATCTTTTAGACGTTTATGAACCACACTTTTGCCATTTTTTTGAGTCACGGCTCTCACAGGCACCAACATTTTTTCCATATTATCCACAGCAACTTCAATCGCCGCACTCATGCCTACCTTCACCCATGCTTGCTCTTCAGGAGTCAAATTCTTTACTTCCACCAACGCTGTAAAAGAGGGTAATGAGCCCACAGAGCCCGCTGTCGCTTCCGCATTTAAGGAAATTAATTTGCCATGAAGCTCTTCTTTACCAAAGGCTACTCCGTGAATGGTGGCATTCAACCCTGGTTTGACTTTGTTAATATCAACCTCAGGAATATCGATTTCCACTCGAATACCACTCATATCACCAATCAGTGCTAACACTTGACCTGCTTTGATCTGAGCCCCTACTGTGATGCGTTGTGCTTTATCATCACTGGCTTTGGGAGGGTACAATAACACCCCATCACCAGGCGCTCTGATATGAATCAAATGATGCTTGCCTGCCAATGCCGAGCGAACTTTATCGAATTCGCTAAAACTTAAACTTGAGAGATCTTTGTATGTATCATCCCCCATTTTTTCAAGCATTTCAGACAGTTTCCTTGTGGCCTGCAAAAGCGTCACACGTGCTGTATTCAGACTTGATTTTTCATTCAAATAATTATTTTTAGACAACAGACCAGATTGCCAAAGCTCTTCGGTTCCAGTAAATTTCGACCGAGCAATTGAATAACCGTCTTTTGCTTTCAAATATTCAGTGAGCGTATCATTGTATTGTTTTTGTAATTCCGCTGAATTTAACGTGAATACCTCCTGATTGCTTTTCACATACTGACCATAGTGAAAGTGCATTGTTTCAACGATTGATTCTGCAGGGCTTGTCAGTGCACTTTCTTTTAAAGGTTTGATGGTGCCTGTAAAAAAAAGTGTTTTATGTAAGGTTTTTTTTTCGACAATATAGGTTTTCATTTCCGCTTTTTGAGTAGGCGCACTTCCCTTACATGCTCCAAGAAGACCTATCAAAACACCTATTGCCACGAGTCTTAAATAGTCCGTTACAGCATTGTTCATCATTCACCATACCTCAATTTAATTTGCCAATGAAGGAGCGTTGTTCCTAATATACGTTGTAACGTTGATACATGGTTTAAATAGGCTATTTTTGCATCAATAAGTCCCATCTGTGCCTGAATCAACTGATTCTGTGTATGACTGACATCCAACGCACTAGCAATACCTGCTTGTTGCTTTTTCTTTTCCAACTCATAAGATTTGGCAGCTAAACTCACTTGTTTCTTGGCCAATTCATAACGCTTTGCTTGACTTTGGATAGTCGTTATTGTGTTTTTAATCATGGTTATCAAGGCGCGTTTTGCCGCAATTAGGTTCAATCTGTCTTTTTCTAATCGAACTTTAGCGCTTATCAACTGACTACGGCGATCAATATCGTGTAAAGGGATGGTCAATGTCACTCCCGCGGTCTCCGTAATATTGTTTCCATTATAGATCCCTTTGAATCCTGTCGTCGTGCTATCGACCCCTGTCATGCTTCCCGCTTGCATATTCGCTGTGGCATCCAATTGCCATAACTGTTGATTTTTAGCGACCTGATAAGCCCTTTCATCTGCACGCAATGCCATTTTTAATGCCAAATATTGAGCATTATGGCTCAATGCTTCAGAGATGGCCTGTTGCTCATTGGGAATGGATATTTTTTTTAAAATAACATCACTAGGCACCATAATCCTTAAACCGGGATCAAGGCCTATGGTTTGCAATAAATCTTCTGCCGCCGTTCGAAAATCATTTTCTGCTTGTTCGACCATCAAATTCAAAGACTCTACTTGATAGGATTGTTGTACATTCGCGGTGGGTTCAAGCTGGCCTGCTGCTATTTTCTTTTCGTTGATCTCAAATGTACGTCTCGCTTCTTTTAATTGGCGACGTTGATTTTCGATATTGTTTGCACTCAACACTAAGGACCGATAAGCCATGATCACTTGAGTGATTTGATCAATGACCGATTGTTGTAAATTCAACTTATTGAGCCACTCATTATCTACGGCATCTAACAAATGAGCCGTATTAGGAGACAAACCAAATCCTCGCAATAAGGGTTGCGTCACCGACAAGTTAAGCAAGGGGTTATAACTCCCAATGGGAGCTACCGTATTATCCATGGTCAAAGCAATTTGACCGCCATATTTGGATTTCAATGCCAATTCAGGCGTTGCCAAATAGCGTTGACTGACGACATTCCCTACATCCGTGTATTGACTCTTTTCGATGAGGGCGGTTCCCGCAATGGCATACTGTAATTCAAACTCATTTTGTGCCAATCGCAATTGATAACGCTGGATGATTCTATCTAACTCAGCATTTTGAATATTGGGGTTATAACGCAAAGCCAATAAAATGGCTTCTCTCAAGGTCAAATATAATTTTTTTCGACTTGAAGCACTCGGCGAATGGGGTAGGTCAATCCAATGCTGGAGCATGTATTCTGGATTTTTAATCGCATCATTTAAGCGTGCTTCGGCCTCTTTTACTCGTTTTTCTTCAACCGATGGATGCGCCATCCAACGATATAGGGAATGACTATCATGAGAAGGCTCTGCAACCAAGGTTTTACTGGTCAATAGATAGACAAAAGAAAGAACCAAAACTTGCCAATTCATCGAAAAACGCATTGAGATCTCTAACCAGGTACTTGAAACAACTGACGATCTTGTAGACGAAGAGCCGTTAATGACCCTCCCCATAAACAACCCGTATCAAGGGCATAGATTCGAGGATGCGTACATCTACCCTCCAAAGCCGCCCAATGTCCAAAAACAATATCAGCTTCTATCTCGAGACGATTGGGGACTAAATACCAAGGATAAATGCCAACCGGAGCCGCCTCTATGGTTCCTTTATAATCGAACACCAAATCACCTTGTGCATTACAAAACCTCATTCTAGTAAAATAGTTACAAATCACGCGCAATCGCTCTATGCCAGACAGTTGATTTGACCAATGATTGGGTTGATTGCCATAAATGTAGGTCAAATATTCAACATAATTGTCCCCGACCAAAGCCGCTTCTAACTCTTTAGCAAGCTCTTTTGCTGTTGATAAATCCCAAATCGGTGCAATGCCTGCATGACACATCACCACATTTAAGGCAAAGTCATGATACAAAATAGGCTGTCGACGCAACCAATGACCGAGTTCTTCTCCATCAGATGCCTTTAGAACTTCATCTAGGGTATCATCTTCATTGGTCCAGGGGTTATTGCTAAAGAGCTGGGCCAGTAAATGTATATCATGATTGCCAAGCGTAATTCGCGCCTCAAGGGGCAACTGTTTGATGAATCGTAACACCCTCAAAGACTCTAAACCTCGATTCACTAGATCACCCACAAACCAAAGTCTATCTGCTTTATCATCAAATTGGACAACATCAAGCAAGCGTTGCAAAGGATCATAGCAACCCTGCACATCACCAATCACATAATCAGCCACCGCGTGTTTTTCCCAACGATAAAATATGATTATCTTCGAGCATTTGCCACTCTCCTGAGGAAGACAAATAACTTAATGGATTGATGACAGACGCTGGTTCTTGACGATTAAAGTGAAGGTCAAATTGGGACATATTCACCACCTCCACTGCCGAAATAGATGAAATCTCACCCGTGTTTAAATGATATAATTGCACCGTCTCTGGCAATGCGACTGCAAATTCAGAAAACACCACACCACTATGCATTTGTTGGGTATTCACTTGTTCAAAGCGGGATATGGGACTCCCATCTGCACCAACACTATGAAGCCCTAATGAGAGAAACGCATTTTGTACCGCTTGCCAATTTTTATATTCAGGATGTTCACGGACAAACCACTGATACATTTCTGCCGACATCAATAACCCACCAGGAACCATAAACAAAGGCGCTCGGTTGATCATGATTTTACCTGACGCCAGCTGAATGGTGAGCCACTTGATAAATTCTATGCCAATTAATCGTTCTTTTTCGGCAACAGAAGTCGGCGTGCTATCCACAAAAGTACTGATGCGATTCATGCGACCACCACGACCGCTTCCTAATCCTTTCAAAGGTTCATTAAAATAACGCTGAATCGCAATGGCATCCGCTCGAATCAAAATAGCCCCTAGCGTGCCGGCTCCACGAAGATCTTCACTCAATAGTGCAAGCCATGCTGCTAATACCTGAGGATGAGAGGTGATCCAAGCAAAACCACTTGCAGGCATCAAGAATCGGGCCAACAATATATTTAAACGACATCGTAATTCTTTCTCACCTTCTTTCTGAAATTCAAACTGATAATAACTACCCACTGACGCCATGCTTTCTAACAATGGACTCCATGACTTTAAGAATTGGCCATTGATATCATACAGATCAACACTATAATCGATTTCAAGTTTACCAATGCCTTGTAAAAGGCTTGCGGAAAATAAGGCATAACACCATAATTTTTGTTCTTCAGACAGTTCGCTCCCCCCATCATTTAACACAAAATGTCGAAATAATGACAAGGCCGCTTCCGTTCGATTCAGAGCGTGATCAATGAGCCCGCCTGGTAAGGCATAATAACTGTTTGTTGTTTCAGGCATGCTTTGACAATGATTCAGATAATGATGAATCAGACTTAAACAAATGCTATCAAAACGAGAGGGATCTAATGCACTGATTTCACGAATAGTCTTGAGCAATTCTTGTCGTTTCACTTCTGACAGCAATTGTTCAGGAGCGAGCACAGCTGTTAAATCCTTAAGCGGCTTAGCATTGGGTAATTTTGTCTTGATGGTATGACGATGAAACAAGGGGCCTCCATAATCCTAGAAAAAGCAGTTGAGCTCTGCTACAGATAGCTGTGAGCTCAACTGCTTTTTCTAGGATAATCCTTAAAAGTTTATTTTACACTAATTGGTAACAAATTTCGCTATCTGGACATAGTTGTTGACAGAAATTTGTTCAGGACGCAAACTGGGATCAATCCCTAAAGAAAGCAATGCAGCCGCATTGAGCAAAGGTTTCATCGTATTCGCTAATGTTTTACGCCGCATAGAAAATGCCGTTGCGACGACTTTCTCAAGTGTTGAAAAATCCACATGAGGATAAGGTGAGGCTTGATAAGGGCTCATGCGAAGAATAGCAGATTCTACTTTAGGCTCTGGGTAAAAAGCCGAAGCGGGCACAATAAA
The DNA here is from genome assembly GCA_021807845.1 of Pseudomonadota bacterium. The sequence goes on along the minus strand of JAKBCM010000001.1, from coordinate 4,704 downwards.
TAATTGCTCCACTTCGCAATAATACTGCACCATGACACTCAAACGCCCATAAGTTTTACTCCCAGGAGTAGCTGCTATCCTATCGGCCACTTCTTTTTGTAACATAAAGTGCATATCCTCAATATGTTCTACGAAACCCAACAAATGGAGGATAAAAGGGGTGGAAATGTTATAGGGTAAATTACCAATGATACGCAAGTGTTCCCCAAATTGACGATAGTCAACGGTGAGCGCATCTTTATTGATGAGTTTTAATTTGGAATGGTGAGGAAACATAGCCTCTAAATGAGCATATAAATCTTTGTCTATCTCTATCGCTGTTAAAGAATCAAGCGTATGCAACAAGGGCTTGGTCAACGCCCCTAAGCCTGGCCCAATCTCAACAACTTGATCAGAAGCCTTAGGATGAAATGCCCGCAAAATATCTTCAATAATCGGCGCGCTTTGCAAAAAATTCTGGCCAAAACGCTTACGCGGACGATGCTTCATATCACACTTTACTTGTTAAAAATGAAATTATACCTGATTTGAGTAGCATAGGTCTTTGTATAGAACAATTTTTCTGAAATTCATGCTGGAATTCCAGCTTTACCTAAATTATATTTTGTAAGTATAATCAACGAGAGTTATCAATCGTTGGTACCAATGAGAAGGATACAATCAGTTATTTTAGGAATGGCTCTTATTATCCCCTGTTCCTTTTCATATGCAACAAACGTTTTAGGACTCGATCTCGGGATTTCAGAAATCCAAAATTTGGGAAACACAGCATCGTTTCCTCTGGGTTACAGTACGTTTCAATACACCCCTAACAACACCACCAAAGATCCCTCACGATTCGGGGCTTATGTGGCTAAACAATTCTCTTTGTCATCTTTAAATGCCCTACAAATAGGAGTTAGCTATCATTACATCACAACCATGTCGGTTAATGGCACGCTAGAACAAGGCATCTCTCCGCCTTTTGTTCCTTTTTCTTACTCTTATTCTCTTCACAGTTCGCAGTTGTTGGCCGAAGGAAAGTGGGTTCATCAATGGCGTGAAGCCTATTATCCTTATGCCGCAGCAGGTATCGGAGCTGGGTTCAATCACGCCCAAAATTACGCCACCAATATTCCTGACTTCATGACATTAACTCCCTATTATTCCAATCATTCAAGCACCTCTTTTAGCTATTCTTTAGGGCTTGGTTTAGACTATGCTCTCACCAAATCGATAACTGCGGGTTTAGGGTATCGTTTTTCTGATTTAGGGCATTTTGCCCTTGGCAATGGGGCTATTCGCAATATCCTTGTCACTAGCCCACTGTCACAATCTCATTTGTACCTCAATACCCTGTTAATAGAACTCAATTGGTATATTTAAAGGAATCATGATGAAGGGAATCTTTATTAGTTTTAGTCTCCTGCTGCTTGTCATAGCAGCAAAAAGCTATTCCACTCCCGATGTCACTTATAACCTTCCGTTTACCATAACAGTTCAACCCAATACCATCCTACCCAGTCAAGTTGCCTTAGGTTCGACCGTCCATGCCAAATACCTCATCACGAATCATAACCGCATCACAGCCTTTGGGGCATCCATTGTATCTTTACCGCCTCACACGACCATAGATCCGAGTGGTTGCGGAGCACAGTCTACCTTTACTCTTCATCCTTCTGAAAGCTGTACCTTAACACTCATCATCAATCCAAATGGTTTATTGGTCGATCAAACGATTTCTGGTGCGACAGCACCCAATGTATTAATGGCCTGCTGGAATGATGGAATCAGTTGCGCAGGCGTTAGCAGCACTGCAGATCTGCTGAATGTTAGGGTGATTCCTCCCCCCTCGCTTCCTTATCAATCGCTGATGCAAGATGTATTGATTGACGCCGATCTTTGGGGAGATTCACCTGCCATTCTATCCGCAAATTATGGTTTCCAAGGCATAGAAGGGGTCCCTGGATATGAGGCTGCTGTAATTGCCGCTGGAGGCGCTTGGGAGAATATCTATACAGCAGGCGCGACATATGCTGCTTATACCACCTCCCAAACCCCTCAAACGATAGCAACTGGCTTTGGTTATCCAACCAATCACGCCGATGCCATGCCTATTTGCTTCACATGGCCTGTGCTCCCCTCAAGCGTTAACCCCACTGATTTTCGACTGACGTTGAATACAGGTGACGTGGTCATGCCTGAAGTGGCGTCAATTGCTCCGAATCTTTTATACAATAAACGAAGTTGTGTGGTCATATTTGGTGAGTTCGGAAATCGATTAGCCCCAGGAACCCCCGGAGCTGTTTATCCTACCCAATTTAGTGTCGTGGATAATGGCACAACCTTAATGCTTTATGGACCTCAAGGGCCCGTGAGTGCAGTTGGTCTTAGCATTGCGAGTGGAAATCCTTATCAAGTTGGAGGCGGACCTAAACTGATTGGAGCCAAGATCAATACATACCCCATCAGAGGACAATGCGCCCCTACCCTCTTTAATAGTTTTTTCCCCAATGGAGGGGACGCTCTTTACGGTACTGCTGCTCAATATCGTTTACGCATGTATACAACAGCCGGTACCTCACCAGATGGCGTGGCGGCGGTTTTACCCAGCCAATTCAATCAATTTTTTCAGGTAGTAGCCACTCTAAACGGTTCTCCAACCTACCTCACTCTACCCAACACACCCTATCCGGTAGACGGTGGAACAATAACCATTTTAGGGCTTGCTGATCTTGCTGCCGCGGGCACGCCAGAAAATGATGCCTATGTCGCTGACAGAGACAATTATATGGATATTGTATTACAGGGCGATAGGGCAGCCATTGAAGGCATTACGGCGGTGATTATCCCCGCTTCTGGGCAATATTTACCGCTATACAATCCAGGTGGTCCTGGCAATAACCCTACCCCAGGTGTGACCTATACCTATCCTGGCCCCTATTGGTATCAGCCTGTCACGCTTGATTTGGACAATCGACAAATGGTCACTTACAATCCAAATGGGATCACCTGTCCCTAAAATAGAGTCTCATAGCGACTCAAAATCAAAATCCTCTATGTTTAAAGCCATAGCGGTATGATAAAACTGACACAACGCATTGCGAAAAATCTCTGCACGAGCAGAAAGACCTTTGGCACAATATTGCTTTACCTGTTGATATACAGATTGCTTAAAAAGCAGTGTATCCACTTCTTGACCATTTAAATTGTCAATACTCACTTGAAACCGATAGCCCGTTGCTTTGGCAAGAATCCACTCCAGTGCTTGTGGTTTTACCTCTACTTGTTGAAACAACACCTGTTCTGCTTCTGTACGACCATCCGGTGTGTACCAATATCCAAAATCCACCAATGTTCGACGAGCACTGCCTGCAATCAACCAATGAGCACTTTCATGTAACGCGCTGCTAAAAAATCCATGTGCAAAACATAACGCATGATAAGGACGCTCTTCATCTGCCGGCAGATAGATGGGCTCATCTCCCCCCTTCACCAATTTCGTCTGATGGGTTACGGCAAAACAGTCATTAAAAATTTGAATCAAATCTTGATAATGATGCACGAGGGTTCCGTTGTAAAAAAAGAGGCATTTTAATACGTCTTCGGTGGTGATGTGAATAAGCCTTGAGCCGATTTATACCCAAGGCCTAACTTACCACACATTTAGATATGCGAGCATTGCACCCATTCATAATACTCATTTGCAAAGTCGGGTGGACATCGGTATTATCAGCGCAAAAAGGTTAAAAAAAGTCCATGTTAACTCATCTGATTGAATTACGTCGCCGCGCACTTTATGTGATTACTTTTTTTATGGGCTTATTTCTATTGTTTTGTTTCTATGCCCCCACTTTATTTCATCAAATGATTTTACCCTTATTACAGGTTTTACCCACAAAAAACCCACTCATCGCCACCCAAATTACAACCCCAGTATTCATCCCAATGAAACTTAGCGCAGATGTGGCCTGTTTATTCACCGCGCCATTTACATTGTTACAACTTTGGTATTTTGTTGCTCCTGCACTTTATCGTAAGGAGCGGAAAGGATTACGTTTGGCAATCTTTGCCAGTTTGGCTCTTTTTTGCTTAGGAGGATTATTTTGCTATGACGTGATGATACCATTGATGTTGCATTTTTTTGCTCAGGCAGTGCCCCTCGGCGTGCGTTTCATGCCAGATATCACCTATGCCATTGATTTCATGACCAGGATGATATTGCTGTTTGGATTTTGTTTTCAAATCCCTTTGGTTTGCCTGTTGTTGGTATCGCTAAACTTGGTAACTATTAAAACCTTAAAAATCATTCGACCCTATGTCATCGTTGGCGCATTTATCCTTGGCATGTTGTTAACGCCCGATGTGTGCTCACAAATGATGTTGGCGATACCGCTTTGTTTACTATTTGAACTTGGCATTGTTTTGTCTGCGCTTGTCGTGCGTGGTGCACGACAAATCGCTATCTAATATTAGCTCTTATTTCTTCCACTGAAAGGCCTGTATCAATGTTTAAGTTTGTTATCAATTCATTAAAAATCGTGATGAGGCCTCCAAGGGATTCCACTTTTTTAAAGTTGCTTTTTTATCTAATACCTCCAAGTGCCCTGAATTGTTGATTTGTTATATTTTTTGTCTTGATATGCATCAATGCAAGGATGTTAAAATTATTTTCCATTCCATCAGATAGAAAAACAGTTACAATGCTACATTCCCCACTCGATC
>JAKBCM010000080.1 GCA_021807845.1 Pseudomonadota bacterium | reverse complement strand
AATTGCTTGCCAGAATACGATGGCCCAGATGAAGCGGAAGCGTTAGAAGTTGAGGTTCAAAAAGAAGTACAAAAAGAAGTTGAAACTGAAACCATAGAGCTTAAAGATTGTTATGATCCGAGTCTGGTTGCCCTAGAAAAGATGTCTTGGCGCGATCACCCTTTGCCAACAAACGCTACAACTTTAAGTCAAGTGGCGGTATCACTCAATGTCATGTGCACTCCTCCTGGGGAAGCATCAGTGAATATATTTTCTGAAAATATATGCGCTAGCAAAAATTATGCACACACTTATGTCAATCAAACTCACCTCGTAGGTGTATATTTAAAACCGGTTCATTTGGTTTGGTACAATATTGGACTTGGTGGACAACTTCAGGCAATGCTTGTGACTCCTGAAGAAGCGGCAGAAATGAAACCCAAAATCAACGCGCTGCAAGGAAGTTGGTTGTCTACTTTGGATGATACAGTCATCGCTGGGGCAGGAAAGAGACCCGGGAATGTGCTTCAAACTCCAGCATATCAATCCTTGCGAGAACAAGTGCACTTTTTCAGTGGCAATCTGCAGGGGCTCGCCAATCAAGAGGTTCCATTGACTTGGTTAAGAGAACAAACGATTGAAAAACTTGATTTTTTCAAAGATAAGTTACTCAAATATAGGCCTGGAAGTTCCTCCGGATATCAACAGCTGCAATCATTAATCACACAAAATAATATCGAAGGATATACCTATATTGCCGAACACCCATTTGACGATTTCACCCATTTTGATTGGAAAAGCGTTTTACCGAAAACCATGCCCATGCAAATCACGGAGTATAAAAAAGTAGCTCGTGCATTTCAAACTCTGAATACGATGCATAAAGATTCCCCACAGGAAATAACCTTTGATATTAATACGCTGGATGTGCCGGTAAGTAGCTTATCATTTGTGAATAACCATTTAGAATATCTGAATGGCTTAAAAGAGTTAGCCACGTGTTTAAGCCCCAATGAATTTTTGACTAAAATAGAGGCAAATCAGGCGGCCGTGCGCATATTGACCACAGTTCTTCATATGTCGCTTGAAGAATTCTATAAGCAACATGGCTATCAAAAAGAAAGCACGCCTACTCCCCCTGGTGCTTGGTGGCACGCACGTCTCGAACTATTGAAAATCATTCGTTTTATCCCAGGACTGGATTTCAAACCACTCACTGATGTGTGTATTTTAAATTGGTGTAAGCGTGCGACAACATCGAGCTGGCTCATATCACTCTTGTCCATACAACCAGTCTCTCAAAAATTAGTGTCACAAATCCTTGGTAACGCTCACTGTGATCATGCGTGTAAGATGGCTATTCTGGACTTACCGATTTCCTTGGATGAAACAACCATACAAACATTATCATATAGGTGTGATAATAATGAACAAATAAGTGCTTTGCTAAAACGTCCTGAGCTCACCGATCCATTCATAGAATCATGGTGCAAACAAGCAAAATCCAGCGACATCCTGCTCACGGTTTTATCCAAACCAAACATTTCACAAGAAACAGTGTTTCAAATCCTGAACAACCCACTGTGTGATTATGACTGTGTGAAAATCATTCTAAGCTTACCCACATTGAATAAGGTTAATTTAGAAAAGTTAGCAGCCACGAGGCTCATGAAAGCCGAGATGGAGACTTTGCTAAAACGTCCTGATCTCAGCGATGAACTCATCGAATCATGGTGTAAATATACAGACTTAGTTGACATACTTCTCATTATTTTAGCGAGACCAACCCTTTCTCAAGAAGCACTATTACAAATTTTGAACAATCCAGTATGTAATAATACCTGTGTGAAAATGATTCTTACATTATCCCCTTTAAGTGAGGCCAATTTAGAAAAGCTATCATCCAAGTGTACCAGCAAAGAAGAGATAGAGACTCTGTTCAAACATCCTAATCTCAACGATAAACTCGTAGAATCATGGTGCAAAAACGCTCAATCCATTCACATACTTCATCTTGCTTTATCGAGACCATTTACCACACAAGAGATCGTATTTGCAATCCTTAACAATCCATTATGCGATGATCACTGTGTAACCGCTATTCTTAAAAAAGCGCCATTGAGTGAGGCCAATTTAGAAAAACTATCATCCAGGTGCACCCAAAAAGAACAGATAGAGACATTGCTAGAACGTAATGATCTCAGTGATAAACTGATAGAATCATGGTGCAAAAATGCAACATCCCGTGACATTCTGCTTCTTGTTTTATCCAGATCAACAGTTTCATCAGGAACGGTAGCAGCTGCTCTTGAAAATCCTCACTGTGATGATGCTTGCATCCTGACTATTCTTAAATTACCTGTGCGATTGGCTGAAATAAATTTGGCAGCAACAGCTATGAAATGTAAAACGGATGCACTTATAGAGGCTTTGCTAAAACGTCAGGATCTCACTGTTTTGGTTTATAGTGCTATTTTAAAAAATCCTCAATTATCCGAAAAGCATTTTTTAATCATTATTCAAAGTGGCTTTTTTCTCAGGGAGATTTATCAACATCGAAACGCAACTAAAACAGTTCAAAATGCCATTTTGAACCACCCATCCATAGATGCCGGTGGCTTGTGTGTGATTTTAAATGACTCTCCTCTCATGGATACAGAACAATTAAAAAGTTTCTTAAGCGCCACCGCACTTGATTTACAAGGGTTACGTCTCATCGTTCAAAGAAAAGAGATAAATGAACCTCTTCTTTTACAAGCAATCAATCACCCAATCTCTAAAAATGATCCCGTCTTGATAGAGCAAGTTCTGGCAAATCCTATTGCATCACCTGATTTGTTTGTAAATATCTTAAATCGCCTGTCTTTGAATGACACGCAGCTTCTGCAAAAAATAGCAACTTACGCCTTTGCTCGATACCATACTCAAAATCAAACGCCAGATGCTATCAATGCTTGGGAAGCCTGTTTGCTCCAAATCGTTCTGAAAACACGAACGGATGTATCTCTAAAACGCAGTATGGTTCGACTGATTGCTAGTGGGCCGATTAACCCCTCATTTGGCTTTAAACTCCTCAAATTATTTGGGAAAGACATCGTCGGGGAATTACCGCTGATGGAAATGATTCCTCAAGCGAATCATCAAGAGTTTGATGTATTCTGTGATTTTGAAACATCAGGACCATTTCCACCCATTGTCCTTAATTTACTTGCCAAACAGTGTAAAACTGGTGATCAATTAAGAAAATTAATAACACGTCCAGATGTCACAGAGAGTACGTTAAAAGTCATTGTAAATCATGCGATTATTCAAAAAGATAACCTGATACTGGCACAATTGATGACCCATCCACAGGCAAGTCCTGAAGTGTTGGCAATGGTTGCGAATCATTCTCAATTTTCACTCACCGTACTAGAAGACATGATGATAACGCCAAAGAACTCGATAAATCCCGATGTGCCCTTAGCTTTAGCAAAAAAGGTATTTTCGCAATGTCAATTGCAGAAGAAAACCGCTGAAGCCACCTCATGGGAAAAGGGTGCACGTTGGCTTCTCTCGCTTTCTAGCGCGTTACATGTGAAACAAGAGATGATGACCATTATTAAGAACAATCAACTAGAGGTTACGCTCGGACAGATTCTCTTAAAAACAGGTGATGAGGCTGATATAGAATGGATACCAATATCTGACATGATTGCCGAAGCAGATGAAACCGAGCTCCCTTTATTGATCAACTCTAAGATAAAATTTAGCGATAACGATCTTTTGGTTTTAGCCCAAAAAGTACACCTGAAAGAGCAAATAGATGCCATGCTGGATAGACCTGGCATGACGAGCGCCATTGCAGATGTGCTACTCAACAACCCAAACTTTACTGGCAAAATTGGTTCTTGGGATTGGTTGAATGAGCAACAAATTTTATTGGTGCTTGATAAGACCAAAGATTTTGATAGTCTCTTTTTGGCATTCAATCATGCCAATCTGACTAAAACCACCCGAAATGCTTGGGTGAATCAGCAAGAAATAAAGCAGAAAGATGAAAAAGAAAGAGCAGATGCCTCCAATAATGCTGAATTGAAAATGAGAGCCGCCTTAGGCGCATTGAAAATAAAAGCGCTAAAGCATGCTTTATATTCATCACATCATGACGAATATAAAGAAGCTGCAAAAGCAGCCTTTTATCTATATGTTGAGATGGAAGATGAAATTACCAAATATTTCGCTAACCATATCAATAAAGACCAATTTTTAGCAGGCTGTACAGCAGCCATCAATCGGGCAAAACCCGTACTCGAAAAGCATCGTGGTTATAAACAAGTGGTATTGGATATTCTCAATGTCATCATGCTATGTCTCACCTTAACCTTTCACAACATAGGAACAGGACGATGGCGATTTTTTGTAGCCAAAACAGATAGCATACAAGTCGTTGATCAATTAGATGAGAATAGTAAAAAGATACCCTAGGATGTCACGTTCACTCTTCTTGCACTTCTATTTTATTGAGTTTATTGTTGAGGAGCTTTGCCACATTCAACACAACAGACTGAGGGGGTCATTTGATGACTTTTGCCTGTGCATAAACTCAATAAAAAAAGGTTTTTTTTAATTTCATTTGTTTCAACATTGCTGTTGCATCATGTAAGCTTTGCAACCCTTCCTTCCCTTTTCCTAGAAAATCAAATTGGTGATCAATATCCTTGGTTTGCAGAGATAACCTATCCTTTCGCTCTTAATGAACGGCATCATGTTTATATTGATGCAGCGGGGGCATACTCATTTATAAAAAGTAACAGTAATATTCAACTGGGACTTCTTTATAGACATTTACTAAAATCAGATGAATCACTAGGTGGATATCTTTATACCGCTTACAATCGCTCACCTTTTAGTCAAGTATTCTGGACACTAAACCCTGGCTTAGAGTTCATGCATCAACAGTGGCAAGTGAACTTCAACGGCTATATTCCAATTAGTGCTAGGATTAAAAACAGTGGTCCGACACAGTTAGCCTCGCAATTTGGCCTTGATGATTACCTTTATTTCCAGGGTCATAATGAGTTTGATCAATTATTACAACCCAGTAATTCTGTAGGGCCAGGCACTGATTTGATTGCGAGTTATCGTATCAATCGTCTCTACAATATGAGCGTCTCTTTAGGAAGCTATTATTTTCACTTCCCAAACCCAGTCATTGATAGTCAATCTCATATTTTAGGTGTCACGACAGGTATTTCCACTCCTAATCTTCACAATTTTACATTTAAGCTCGCTTATAACCATGATCCCTTACAGAAAAGCGTAGTGACTTTAGCCATTAAATTTCATGTAGATAATCCTTCTTCCAGCACAAATCCTAATTGGCTCGATAAACCTGTACAACATAATATTGCAACCCTGGGTCAAGCAAACTCTATTCCGATTGAGAATGGATGGGTAACGACTGGCAAATCCGTTGTCATTCAAGATAACATCTGGTTTTTTACACCCAATAGTGGTGCGCCTCACCTTTCTCTTTCTGAAGATTCCGTGCAACTCAGCGATTGCACTTATGAACATCCTTGCTCAAATCTCAATACCATTACAACATTTGCCATTGCTAAAACCAATCTTCAAGCACAGTTTAAAGATCCACCCAGCTTATTTTTAGCCCCTGGGCAATATACTTTTCCTGACCAAGAACTGCTTCTGGCTGGCAATGAATCACTCATAGGCCGAAGTCAAAATTATATCAACGAGGCCCAAGGGTCAGAAAGACCAACCCTTGTCGTGAATCAACTTTCAATCTCAGGTGAGGATGGAAATCAAAATAATACACTGGCAAATTTACAATTAATCAATGCAGGAGGGACTATCGGTAACGCCATTTTTATTGCAAATACAGAAAATATTATGCTTGATAATCTCAAAATTGGAGTGATGGATCCCTCCCATTTATCAACCAATTATGAAAGAGGATTACTCTTACAAAGCGCAGGCAATGTGACGCTATCGAACAGCACGATGGACATTAACAATTTTTTACAGAAAACCGATGGCGTCGCTTTAGGAATTGAGATGGCAGGTCTTCAGAAATTCACCATTACAAATAGTCAAATTAATGTTCAATCTATAGACAGCTTACAACCAACCATAGGTCTTGTTCTTTTAGAGAATGGGTCATACATCAACATCAATCACAGTCAACTCAACCTATCTACGGATTTTACGGGAGATAGTCCGTCAACGACTAACTTTGCCATTGGTATTTTAGGTCAACCTGGGGTGACTACAAGTATCGCTTTGAATCAAAGTCAGTTATCTACGCATATTACTGGAGGCAACTATCATGCGAACAACATCGAAGTATCTGGTAAAGATC
>JAKBCM010000079.1 GCA_021807845.1 Pseudomonadota bacterium | reverse complement strand
AACAATGCCCAAATGATCTAGGCGTTTAATATCCATATCCACTGTATTTATCCCAAAATTCAGTAGATTAATCCTTTTTTATCCTGAAAAAAATCATCTTTTTAAATTAGGGGTAGCTCAATGTGAGATAAGGAAATGATCATGATCACTTATCTGAAGAAACACAAAATCATCTCTACCTTGATTTTCGCGCTTGGCTTATTTGCCTGGTCAGCCAGTTATGCACATGGTGGCTGGGGAGGCGGCGGATGGCACGGTGGTGGTGGAGGCTGGCATGGCGGCGGTTGGCATGGCGGCGGTTGGCACGGTGGTGGCTATTATCACGGCGGTGGTTGGGGTGGTGGCTATTATCACGGTGGCGGCTGGGGCTGGGGTGGCGCTGGTGTTGTGATTGGTGTCCCTCTCGGCGGATACTATGCCCCTCAATGCTATACAACTCAACAATGCTACTCTAATGGAGCTTGCACACAATATCAGGTATGTAATTGATTGAAATATCTTTACATACCCACAGACTACCTCCGTTTTTGTCGGTGGTAGTCTGTTTTTTTGAAAATAACGACCCTTTAATCAGCAGTGATCATGCTCCTCATGAACGGCTGTAAAGTCCAATCAGTACGCTTTGCTCTAAAATATGACCTTTCATCGCTGTCAATACATCCTGTTCTGCTGCCTTTTCATTGAGATGTAACACAGTATCTAAAGCATACAAGGTGAAAAAATATCGATGTGTACCATGGGGTGGACAAGGACCACCATATTCATTTTTACCCCAGCTATTTCTACCACAGGTTGCTCCCGTAGGGATCATCGTTTTTTCGGGCAGTTGCCGCATGTTGGAAGGTATATTAAATAAAACCCAATGAGACCAGACCCCTCTTGGTGCGTCAGGATCATCTACTATCAAAGCCAACGATTGCGTGTGTGGGGGTGGCGCGTGCCAAATGAGAGCTGGCGATATCCCTTTCCCATCACACGTATACAGAGATGGAATGAATTCATGATTTGAAAAATCGGGGCTACTTAATGATAAACTCATCGCAAAACTCCATGAAGTCATACTGCATAATATGAAACAAAACGATAGGCATTTTTTGTTCATCAACGGTTACCTCGCGTATACTGAATGATTTTATGATATCCTACTTCCAGCGACTAGTTCATCATTAATTATGGGAAGAACCTAGATAAACAGTGATGTCCCATAAAACAAGGATTCGTTTCATGAAAATCCGCGCATTGATTGCTTTACTACGTGCCAAATATGCCAACATTCCTGAACATCAAAAACCGATTGTTTTGCTACTGACTGGCCTTTTGGGAATGATCCTAGTTGTATTCTTTTTTAAACTCTGTATCAGCGTTTTTTTTGACAGCAAACATACGCTCAATGAACCCATGCTCATCCGTAAAGAAAATAAAATCATCGTGCCTAAAAATTCGCCTATTCGAAAAGAGATGAAGATCCAACGTATCACCACATCGCGTGAACCTCATCAGGTTTCATTCCCAGCAAACATTGAAGCAGAACCCTCGCAAATTACACAAATTTTTCCCCCAATCACCGGACGCCTGACCAAATATCACGTAAAGCTCGGTGATGTTGTAAAAAAAGATCAAATCCTTGCCGTCATTGAGGCCCCCGGGCTTTCAGGTGCTAAAACCGACCAGGACAAAGCCAGAAGTGCTTATATTTTAGCAAAAGAAGCCTTAAAACGAGCTCGTCAAGTCAATCGAGCAGGTGCTAATGCAATCAAAGATATTGAGTCCGCTGAAAGTAACTATATCATAGCCCAAGCTGAGTTAAAGCGTGCCACTGCTACTGTAAACATGCTGGGTAAACATGGCTTTCGTCACTTACAAATCACATCACCCATAAATGGAGTCATCACTTCACTGAATTATGGGCAAGGAAGCTTTATCAATGATCTAACCATCCCTATATTCACGGTTTACAACACCAATTTTGTATGGGTCGTTGCCAATATCCCTGAAAAATATATCAGCTCCATCACGAAGAATCTTCCTGTTGAAATTACCCTATTCGCTATTCCAAAACGCGTTTTTAAAGGCAAAATTTCCTATGTCAATCCCTACATGGAAGGAGATACACGTCGCAACAAAGTACACATTGAGCTTCTCCATCAAGATGATAAGCTTATGCCCAATATGTACGCCACCGCAAAAATATCCCTCCCAGAACCCAAAGAAGCATTGATTCCCATCTCAGCTATCCTGATGCATAACGACGCCACTAGTGTCTTTGTAGAAATTCAACCATGGACTTTTGAAAGACGTGATGTGGACTTAGGCACTGAAGACCATGGAAATGTGCGAGTCATTTCTGGATTATCTGAGGGCGATAGAGTGGTGACTCACGGCGGAGTATTGGTGAATGATTAACAAGCTCATCACTTTTTGTTTTCTTCGTCGACATATTTTTTGGGGTGCGGCTATCTTAATTGCCATTTTCGGATATTTCTCAGCCACCAAAATGACCATTGAAGCTTATCCGGAGTTAAGCGACGTCACCGTTTTTGTAACGACTCAAGTACCAGGACTTGCCGCAGAAGAAGTTGAAAAGCAAATCACCATCCCTCTGGAGCGTGCTTTGGTAAACACCCCAGACACGTTTGTGCTGCGTTCTAGCAGTACTTTTGCTCTCTCTTTGATCACACTGATTTTTAAAGATGGCGTCGATGAGTATTGGGCTCGCGAACGCGTGGTTGATCACCTCAAAGATGCAACACTCCCCAATGGTGTCCAACCGACCCTAGGTCCATTAACGGGAACAGGCGGAGAGATTTATCGATACACGTTAGAATCTGATACCAAAAACTTGATGGAGCTGTCTGAAATTCAACGCTGGATAGTCATTCCCATGATCAAACAAGTTCAAGGGATTGCAGATGTTGCAAATTTTGGCGGATTGACCAAGGAATTTCAACTGACCATCGAACCTTCTTTGATGAATAAATATGATGTAGCGCTCAATGACGTGATGAATGCCATCAGCAATGGAACAGCAAATGCGGGAGGTGGTCGAGTCTCTCGCGGAGAGCAAAGTTATGTCATTAGAGGGATAGGTCAAATCCACACACTCGATGATTTGGGAAAAATTGTCGTCAGTCAAAGCAATGGGAGCCCCATTCTTGTGCAAGATTTGGGTAAATTGCAATATGGTCACCAAGAACGAGAAGGATTCCTTGGCAAAAATCATAATCCAGATACCATTGAAGGAATAGTTCAAATGCGAAAGCTTGAAAATCCCTCTGAGGTATTAAAAGGTGTGCACACCAAAATTGACCAGATACAGCACATATTAGATCCTTTGGGCGTTAAAATTGTGCCATATATTGACCGAGATGATTTGGTCCACTTGACCATAGACAAAGTAGGCCACACCGTTATCGAGGGCATCATTTTGGTGTGCATTGTGTTGATGGTATTCCTTGGTAACCCAAGAAGCGCCTTGGTAGCTGCCGTTGCCATCCCTGCTGCGCTCGTGGCCATCTTCATTCTCATGACAGCGACCAAAATGCCAGCCAATCTGTTTTCATTAGGCGCCATTGACTTTGGGGTGATAGTGGATGGTGCCATCGTTATCATGGAAGCGATATTACGATGTAGAGAAGAGTTTCCAAACCTTGCCTTAAACGAGGAGGAAACATTAAAAATCACCCATCATGTTGCTCGGCCTATCTTCTTTGCCACACTCATCATCATTTCAGCCTATTTGCCTTTGTTTGCTTTTGAGAGAGCTGAAGGAAAATTATTTACCCCTATGGCCTATACTGTATCGTTTGCGCTCTTAGGGGCTCTCATTTGCTCACTGACCTTGATTCCAGGACTTGCTTTTGCTGCCTTAAAAAGACCGCAAAAAATCATGCATAACCGCCCACTCATCTGGTTAACCATGAAATATCGATCACTGTTGGAGCGACTCCTCTTACAACCCAAAGTCACCTACATCCTTGGAGTAATAATCCTTCTGACAGTTCTGGGATTAGGGATGAGCGCAGGAAAAGAATTTCTCCCCAGTATGGATGAAGGCGCACTTTGGCTGCAAGTAGAACTACCGGCAGGACTGTCTTTAGAGAAAGCCAACGATATGGCCACTGAACTCAGGCAGGTCCTCCTTGAATATCCAGAAATCTCTTATGTCGTGACGCAACTCGGTCGAAGTGATGAGGGCACTGATCCTTGGACTCCTTCACATATTGAAGTACCTGTGGGGTTAAAACCCTACTCGCAATGGCCTAATAAAGAAAAAAAATCCGAATTCATTGCCAAATTAATCAAAAGGTTTGCAGAAATGCCGGGTTATACCATTGGAATTAGTCAACCCATTATTGATAATGTGAACGATCTGGTTGGTGGGTCACATAGCCCATTGGCCCTACGAATATATGGGGATGATTTAACGGAGTCTCGAAGAATTGGCAATCAAGTGGTCGATATTTTAAAAAAAATTCACGGCACCGCATCTGTATCAATCTTTCAAGAACCACCTATCCCGCAATTGGTGGTAAAGATAGATCGCGACAAAATGGCAAGATACGGCATTAGTGTCGCTGATGTCACCAACCTCATTCAAACAGGACTAAGCGGTACACCAGTGGCCACTATTTATGTGGATAAAGCCATTTACAATGCCACCGTTCGTTTCCCAAAATCTGACAAAAAGAACATTGAAGCGGTGGGACAATTATTTTTAAAGAGCTCGACAGGAGCCAAGATCCTTTTATCTGAACTGGCTAACATCGAATACAAAACAGGAGAAAGTAACATTGCTCACGAAGAAAGTAAGCGTGAGATTACTATCCGTATTGATAATCGTGGTCGGGCTCTTTCTTCTTATTTGAATGAGGCACAAAAACGTATTGAGCAAGAAGTCAAATATGATCATACTCAATTTCGGTTGCAGTGGGCAGGACAATTTGAAAGCCAGCAACGTGCGCAAAAACGATTGATCTTTATTTTTTCCTGCATGCTCATTTTAATGGGGATCCTTTTGTTTTTTGAATTTCAAAAATTGCGCTTAGTCATCCTCATTTTAGGCGTTGTACCCATGGCGACGCTGGGTGGACTTATCATGCTGCATCTCACCGGAGAAACACTCAACATTGCCACAGCGGTGGGTTTTATCGCTCTCTTTGGGGTGGCCGTACAAAATGCCATCATCATGATTTCAAACATTCGACGCATACGAAAAACATCAGATTCACTCAGCCAATCGGTGATTGATGGCGCAACAGAGCGTCTTAGACCGGTGTTAATGACGGCAACGGTGGCCTCTTTTGGGATGTTACCTGCAGCATTAGCCACAGGCGTTGGCACAGATGTTCAGCGCGGGCTCGCAACGGTCGTCGTGGGAGGACTTTCGGTCGCTACTTTACTCACTTTATTTATTTTACCTACTTACTTCTATACCATGGAGCGTTTTTTCGAAAATGGGGGCTTTCAATTCCTCAAAAGGAAGAAACGATGACTGATTCAACAAAAAATCATGTTTTCCCTATTGCCCGATCTTTTGTTTTGTTGTCAACGTTTATCTGTTTACTATGCAACTGTGCCGTAGGACCCAATTATAAAAGACCGGAAACACCATCACCGCAAACCTATACCTCAAGCAACCAAACAAGTGCTACAAATACCCATTTTGGCAAATCACAAATATTCATACCCCATCAAGACGTTCCCAAAGACTGGTGGAAACTCTTTCACTCTAAATCTATGAATGCACTGATTGAAGAGAGCTTTACACACAATCCAAGTGTAGGCGCTGCAGAGGAGGCATTAAGGGCCGCATTGGAAAATGTCTATGCAGCACAAGGCGCTTTTTACCCCTCTATTGGTTTGTCTTTGTCTCCTACTACGCAACAAACGGCCAAAATTCTTACCAGCTATTTAGCCAGCAATAAATATATTTACCCTTTGTATACTGGGCAAGTTTTTGTGTCTTATACCGCTGATGTCTTTGGGGGGATCCGCCGACAAGTGGCCTCCTTAAAAGCGCAAGCCACATTTCAAGCGCTTCAATTAGAAGCCACTTATCTGACGTTAGCAGCCAATGTGGCAAATACTGCAATTCAAGAAGCAGCTTTGCACGAAGAAATTTCAGCCACGAAAACACTCATTGCTAGCCAAAAAAGGATTGTGGCCATCTATCAACAACAACTGCATTTAGGAAATACAGCCATTGCTGATTTGGCCACACAAGAAGCGGCCTTAGCAGCGGCAGAAGCAACTTTACCTCCTTTAGAGAAACAATTGGCCATCATACGCGATGCATTAAACGCGCTCATCGGACGTCTCCCTGATGATAAAAAAACACCGAGCATTAACTTAAGCTCCCTACATCTTCCGACGCACTTACCGCTTTCTCTTCCTTCAGCACTCTTAGAGCACCGACCTGACATCCGAGCAGCCGAAGAGCAGATGCATGCTGCAAATGAACTGATAGGGGTGGCTATTGCCAATCGTTTACCAAATGTCTCTATTGGTTCGACGAATGGCGGCTAT
>JAKBCM010000078.1 GCA_021807845.1 Pseudomonadota bacterium | reverse complement strand
AGTAAGAAAACAAAGTATTAGGAGAACAAAATGACTACCCCATTCACACACCGCCACCTCAGAAACATCACAGTAGCAGACTTTATAGAAGACGGCTTTTCAGGTGACCAACTCGATGTTTTACTCGACATCATAGAGGGGCAGGTGGTTAGTTTGAGGCATTTTTTATATCCTTACCCTGGGGTTGTGAGCTAGTCTCAGGTATTGATATACTTTGGTTTACTTTCATATCTCCTCCTTTCACCCTCGAGGGGACGAAAGACAGATAAATTTTTATTTATCAAACAGTTAAAATGGAGACTGGACGTGTTCGAATCCCTTTCCCTCCGCCAAATAAAAAACCTGTGTATGAGTTCATGCAATGACAGCCTTCAAGAATAGTCAGCATACCTGGCGCTGGCGGTACGGGAGTAGCATTTTTAAAATATCAGCCTATCATCAACGAATTACGTAACCCTTACAGCAATGACGGCTTTTTCTCATCCATAATTCAGGTTATTTGTAGATTAAGCTAAATTTTTAAAGTTAGATCTGAGAAGGCATCGAGCAAAATTTACCCAACAGCTTTTTAACCCCTAAACATAACCTTTCGATTGACTTTACATCTAGAAGCGTTTTAAACTTGCACAGCTGTCTTGATATTGGTCAGTTAATAAAAACAAGGGATCGTTTGTACCATAAAAAAAAAGCCTCACAAACTGTTCAAAAAATGAACTTTTTGAGAGTGCTAAGAGATTACAAAAAGAGGTTACTATGTCTGTATCCCATGCTGCTGATTCTTTTTTAGAAAGTCGGTTATTAGCTCGCCTCAAAGATAAAGATGCTGATCCATTTGCTTTTTTAACTAAGCTGTCTACGAACAAAGATTTCCAACAATCTAGCGAAATTTTGGTGATAAGTGATTCCACGTCTAAAACTTCGCAAGAACACGAGCAACTTGAAATTTCTTTAACGGAAGGGACATTACTTACACAAGAATTATCTGAGCTTTCTCCTGAACAGCAGCTTGTTCAATGTATGGCGAATTTAAGGAAGCTTGCTCCACTGTATTACCAGCAGATTAAACCTTTTATTGATAAACTTTTAGATCGTTCTGAAATTACTTTACAGCATATTCATGAATTAAACATAATGATTGGTATTGCAAAAGATCCAATGGCTCAGCGATGTTTGAACCTTTATGTGGATGGAAAAGTCACAGAGCTATCTAACGATGAAGATTTACTACCTCACTTAAAAATTCAAAAAAACTTTTTAAAAGCTCAAAATAAATTGATTGATGCGATCGTCTATGCCAATCAATCTGAAGATTCTTCAAAATTGGGCCAACGCATTTTTAGTTTTCTTGATTGGTTGTATTCCTTAGAACCTTCTTCTAGAAAAAAAATCAAACATTTTATCGCACTGTTGCCTTTGGAAAGGATCATTGAAAACTTTCAAGAATTAGAAGCATTAATTAATGTTGCTAAGATCTCTAAAAAAATAATGGAATATATCGACTATTCACAAAATTCAGAAGAGATTGATCAAGAGAAAATCAGTGAAAAAGCACGTCATGAAGAATTTCTTGTGCACTATGTGAGTGGAAAAATTTCAGCTTTAAAACCACTATCAAAGAAGGCTTCAGCAGAAAAACAGGCTGAGCAAGCTTTTTTAAAAGTTCAATCTAAATTCATAGATGCCTTGATAAAGCGCTCTTTTTCTCAAGAGAGTTTTGAAGCGGCATGTGCCATATTAACTCAAGTGCGTAAAGAAATTTATCACAGAAAACAAAACAGAAATGTCTTTCGTGCAACCCCACAACGGTGTCATGACTTAACCGTTTATTTGGATCAAGTTGTTGATTTGATTGCCAACGATAATCCTACGGTCGGTGAGGTCAATCATTGCATTGATTCAGCCAATGTGGTTTCACACAATGGGCAAAAATTAGATAAAGCTTTCATATTGGTCGGTGCTTTTATTACCGCTGCCAGTACATTAAGTGGTCTCTGGTTGGGGATACCTCTTGGGATGATGATTGTCGGCGCAGCTGGTTTATCCCATAAAACAGCAACGCAGCAGCGACAAAAAAATAAAGAGGAAGTGAGTTGTTTGGCTGAACGACCACTAACAATTCAGCAAGAAAAAAGCACAGAATCAAATAAAATTTTTGATAAAAAAGAAATCATTCAAGAAAAACCTGAAGTGCAAGAGCAATGTATCAAGCAACTAGAATCCTCGCATGCAGAAAAACAGGAAGAGCAAAAAGAACCTTCAGATGAAAATTCAGAAAATATCATTGTTCCTAATGCTCAAATAATCAAAAGTAATTCGTCAGAAGAAAAAAACAAATTAATTAAAGAGATGAATCGTTTAAAGGATTCCAAAGATCCTTCGGAATTAGCGTTAGCGGAACGCATTTCGACGTTTTTGCAATGGTTACCGTCGTTGCCACTTTTTTATCAAGGAGAAATGAATCGTTTTATAGCTCGGTTAACACTTGAACAAGTGATTCAGTATTTTGATCAATTAGAAGAGCTCATGCAGGTTGCTAAGATCTCTAAAGAAGTGACTGAAGAGGGTAGCTATAAACTTATTTCTTTTTACATGCGAGGGATAATTGCTGAATTAGAACCGCTTCCTAAAAATGCTTCAATAGAAGAGCAAGCCGAGCAAGATTTTTGCAAGGCTCAACGTGAATTTATTAGCGCCATGGTGACTTTGTCAAAACGTAGTTCATCGAGTGATCATGAGCAGTTGATGATGACAGCGTATTCCATGTTAAGCGAAGTTCGTTCATATCGGTATGCCAAAACTACAGAAATTGATTCACAAGGAAAGGAAAAGCAGGTTAATGTGTTGCTTTGTGGGCCTAAAGAGTCTAAAAAATTAACATCACATCTTAGTTTAGTTGCTGGTTTGATTGAAAAAACTGTGCCTACGCTCAATGATATTGACTCATGTGTCAAATCAGCAAACGAAATTTCATGTTGGAGTCGAAAAGTACCTGCAGCAGTGATAACATTTAGTGTTGTATTGATCATTGCGAGCATACCTTTTGGCGGGGTAGGTCCTGCACTAGTCGTTGCTATTCCATTGTTAACTTTTGCTGGTTTATCTTTGAAAGGAATTACAAAACGACATGAGATCAATCAGGAGAAAATGGACAGTTTGGCGAAGCGGCCGACAGATCTAAATGCTATCGATAATACAACAAAACAGCAAGAAAACAATAAAATTGAAATGGATCGCGTGACCAAAAAAATTGGAATTCCAGCGGATATTGTGACTACCCAGAGCAACCTTTTTCCAGATAGGACAGATAGGGCGTTGATGAGTGGATGTCAACGCGACTTTCCTGCAGCAGGCATAGCATGCAGACCTTGAGATTAAAACATTTTTGGTAACAGCTCAGTCGAGGTAACTGTTCACGGTAGCGTCCGGTCATCCCGGAATTTAGTCGTTCTTGCGCGTACTCGTGCTTAGAACGACTTAATATCCGGGATCCAGGAAATAAAATAGGATTTCTTCAATAAAAAAGGAGAAATCCCTTTTGAAAGACTGGATTCCCGCCTTCGCGGGAATGACGACTCAGAGGCTGTGAACGATTACCAATCGGGATAGTTCCCAATCACTCATCCCAACTCAATGTTCCGCCGGTTTGGTATTCAGTCACTCGTGTTTCAAAGAAATTCTTTTCTTTTCTCAGATCCATGATTTCACTCATCCATGGAAATGGATTTTCAGCACCATGATATTCTTCAGCCAAACCAATTTGCGCGAGGCGACGGTTGGCGATGAATTGTAAATATTCTTTAAACATCCCTGCATTCATACCCAAAATACCGCGAGGCATCGTGTCGATTGCGTATTCATATTCTAACTCAACGCCTTCACGGATCAGTTGAATAATTTCCTGTTGAAAGGGCTTTGTCCATAAATGTGGGTTTTCGATCTTGATCTGATTGATTACATCGATCCCAAAGTTCATGTGCATTGATTCATCACGCAAAATATATTGGAATTGTTCAGATGTGCCGGTCATTTTATTACGGCGACCCATGGATAAAATTTGCGTGAAACCAACGTAGAAGAAAATCCCTTCAAAAACGACATAAAACGCAATGAGATCACGCAATAAACGTTGATCAGCTTCAGGGGTTCCTGTTTGAAATGTGGGATCACTCAGACTTTGTGTAAAGCGCAATGCCCAAGTAGCTTTTTTTGCAACCGAAGGTAATTCACGATACATATTGAAAATTTCACCATCATCCAGACCTAAACTTTCAATGATATATTGATAAGCATGGGTGTGTAGGGCTTCTTCGAACGCTTGGCGAAGTAAGTATTGGCGACATTCAGGATTGGTAATGTGTCGATACACGGCTAGGACTAAATTATTCGCGACCAAGGAATCTGCCGTCGAGAAAAAGCCTAAATTACGTTTAATAATACGGCGTTCATCGTCGATCAGTCCATTGGGATTATCCCAAAGAGCTCTGTCCGCTGCCATGCCAATTTCATTGGGCATCCAATGGTTGGCACAAGCAGCTAAATAATCCTCCCAAGCCCATTTGTATTTAAACGGGGCGAGCTGATTGAGATCGGCATCATGACAATTAATAATTTGTTTGTCTTCCACCGTGAGCCGTTTTGCACCCATTCGAATTTCTTCAAGGCCAGTTGAACGGCGCGCAGGTTCTGATGCTGATGAATCTGTGCGTGCCGGACGTGCAGCTAAAGCGATATCGTCATTCCAACTCATAATTACCTCTTTTTTTCTAGTTGAACGTTGGGTTACGCGCGAAGCGCTAACCCAATATCATTTTAATTACTGACAAGCCTCACAATCAGGATCATCGATTGCACAGGCTTTCGGTGCATCTGCTAGTGTTGTGACAGCGACAGCATTTAAAACCCGATCTGTGATCGTTGATTTTTCAGTACTGGTCGCGCCCAAGCTGCGCAGATAATACGTTGTCTTCAAACCCATCAACCAAGCATGGCGATACATGGCATCTAATTTTTTGCCTGAGGGCTCAGCCATGTAAAGGTTCAACGATTGTCCTTGATCGATCCATTTTTGTCGACGGGACGCTGCCTCAATCAGCCAATGTGGCTCCACTTCAAAGGCAGTTGCGTACAGGGTTTTTAGTGAATCAGGAATACGTGTAATCGGTTGAACGCTGCCATTGAAATATTTCAGATCATTGACCATCACATCATCCCAGAGGTTGAGACGCTTCAAATCATGAACCAAGTAAGGATTGACTACAGTAAATTCACCCGACAAATTCGATTTGACGAATAAATTTTGATAGGTGGGTTCAATAGATTGTGAAACACCACAAATATTGGAAATCGTGGCTGTCGGTGCAATGGCCATCGTATTTGAATTACGCATGCCTTGTTTTTTCACACGTTCGCGCAAGGAAGACCAATCCAGTGTGGTATGGATATCCTGTTGCAAATAATCATTACTACGCGCTTTTCGCAATAATTCAATGGAGTCAATGGGCAGAATTCCCTGACTCCATAATGAACCTTCAAAACTTGGGTAAGTACCGCGTTCCTTCGCTAAATCAGAGGATGCGCTGATCGCATAATAACTGATCGCTTCCATCGATCGATCTGCAAATTCAACCGCTTCTTTTGAAGCATAGGGCAGGCGCAATTGATGTAGAGCATCTTGAAAACCCATGATCCCTAAGCCGACAGGGCGATGTTTTAAATTGGAATTTTTAGCTTGTGGTACAGAGTAGTAATTAATATTGATCACATTATCCAACATCCGCATGGCTACTGTGATGGTCTGCTCGAGTTTTTTTAAGTTTAATTGGCCATTTTCAATGTGAGCAGGCAAATTGATGCTGCCAAGATTACACACAGCGATTTCATCACGCGAGGTATTCAGTGTAATTTCCGTGCATAAATTAGAACTGTGAACGACGCCTGCATGTTGTTGGGGTGAACGCAGATTACAAGGATCTTTAAACGTGATCCAAGGATGGCCGGTTTCATACAACATGCCGAGCGCACGCCGCCATAGAGTGGTTGCGGGTAGTGTTTTGAAGTTTTTGATTTTGCCAGCTTTGGCTTTTGCTTCATAAGCCACATAAGCTTTTTCGAAATCTTTTCCAAAGAGGTCATGCAGATCCGGAACTTCATCCGGTGAAAAAAGCGTCCAATCTTCGTTATTGATGACGCGTTGAAGGAATAAATCATTGATCCAGATCGCAGTGTTCATATCATGGGTACGACGGCGATCATCACCGGTATTTTTACGTAGTTCTAAAAATTCTTCAATGTCTTTGTGCCAAATTTCAAGGTAAGCCACCACGGCGCCCTTGCGTTTACCGCCTTGGTTGACGGCAACAGCGGAAGCATTGGCGACATTAAGAAAAGGTACTACACCGAGTGATCGACCATTGGTGCCTTCGATATAAGCATTCATAGCGCGCACAGGCGTCCAATCATTTCCAAGTCCACCGGCATATTTTGAGAGGAGGGCATTGTCTTTGATCGCGCTGTAAATACCATCGAGATCATCAGGAACCGTCGTTAAAAAACAACTGGA
>JAKBCM010000077.1 GCA_021807845.1 Pseudomonadota bacterium | reverse complement strand
CACTAACCAAGGGTACACACGTGAAGATGGCTATCAATTCTTGAGTATGGTAGGGGACTTTGAAATTGTTGAGGCCGTGAATGTGGTTAAAAACGTTACCGTACGTATTCCTAAAAAGCCATTCAAAAATCGCGGAAAACTTTCTTCTCTAGCTCAAGGTGGTACTTTCCCGCTCTTGAAACAGCCAGAAAAAAATAGCGACGTTATTTGTACACCACAAGAGGGGATCATCGTAGAGTAGTAACAGTTAGTGTCGCATGATATATGGGATGACTGTGTTTTTTATGAGGTTATCCCATATAGCACGGTTAGCAAGAAAACAATAAAGAATTCGAAGCGTCAAAATTAACTTATGGTTAATTCGAAGACAGCATGAGGTAGTCAGATGAAAAAATGCCTTGTTTTTTTACTTTCTTTGCTTTTTGGATCAACTGTATTTGCTGAAAATATCGTTTTTAATAATATGACGTCTTATCCTAATTCTTCTCAAGCATCAAAGATTGCCATTCAATGGGCTACTTCTGCCAAAGATATGCAAAAAAGTGATAAGGCTGTGATTTATAGGTTAAAAACAAATCCAAATTCTTTGCTAGTTTTAAATAAAACAGGAAAAATCCAAGTCACTATCCCGAAACAGGCTGAACGTTTTCGGGTACTTGTCTGGTTAAAAAAGAACAAAAGCCCAGATCTTCTCACAAATTGGGTATTGGTCGTGCCCAATAAAACATACACTTTACAAAAAGATCAGTTGATCCCTGCGGTCCTGATGTCAGGTACTGGATGTTAAAATCCAGTGAAGTGCGGTGTAATTACAAAAAACGTATGTTATGCCTTGTTTTGAGAGAGAGCTCCACATGTCAGGTGATCCCTCACGTTGTTCGCGATGAAGTCAATCTTCACTGTAGATTACTCTATGTTCTACTCATGCTCCGCTAAGGATAGGAATGTGGATAGCAGGCATGGGGTGCTTATCTTGCTTGATATCATTCAGAACAGGTATGGATTTTTCCAGTCACTGGCTTTTCAGCGCCCTAACGGGCGCGGTTCGGTAGGGCGTGACTTGGAGATACAATCATGCCTTTTAAAGATTACAATTGTGTAATGGTCTCATGTTGGTTCATTAATTTTTCTTTCGTCAATTGTGCCTCAGCCAATTTGTTTTTCTCTTTGTTGATAATATCAGCAGGCGCTTTGTCTGTAAATTTCGGATTATTCAGTTTGCTTAAGATAAAATTAATATCTTTGTTAAGTTTGTTTATTTCTTTTTCGAGCCGTCCTAATTCTTGCTCTTTGTCAATAAGACCTGCCATAGGAATCAGCAATTCTATTTCACCTACAACGGCTGTTGCTGAAGGAGGGAGCATCTCGGTTTTGTTCACGCATTGTATATGAGTCAATTTACAAAGTGAGATAAGGGTGGGTGAATATTTTTTGACGCGCTCCAATAGGTCATTTGAAACATTTCTTAAGTTAAGTGGAATACCTTTGCTTGGACTGACAGACATCTCACTGCGAATGGTGCGAATGGATTGAACTATTTTTTTAAGCCATTCTAATTCTTCTTCAATGTCTTCATTGATATCTGACTCATTTGCTCTTGGATAGGGAGAGAGCATAATGGATTCTGTGTTTTCACCTATTTTTCCTTTGACGGTACGTTGCCATATTTCTTCGGTGATAAAAGGAATAAGAGGATGTAAAAGCTTAAGGCTTTGATCAAGAACATAAATTAACGTATGGCGTGTACCGCGTTTTAAAGCACTGAGTGCCTGCTCATCATAAAGTACGGGTTTGGATAACTCGAGATACCAATCACAGTATTCATGCCAAACAAACTCATACAAAGTGTTCGCCAATAAATCAAAACGATAACTTGCAAAATATTGGTGGCACAAACTGATGGTCTTTTGCAGTCGAGATAAAATCCATTGATCAGCTGGACTAAATTGAAACGCCCCATCTCCAAAATCGACACATTCTTCATCCGTGCTGAGTAGGACGTAACGAGCGGCATTCCATAGTTTATTACAAAAATTACGATACCCCTCCACTCGTGCAATATCAAAACGCACGATACGAGAAGGTGATGCAATTGAACAATAAGTAAAACGTAATGCATCTGTTCCAAAGGCCGGTATTCCTTCAGGAAATTGTTTTTTTGTTGCTTTTGTGACTTTATCACGGACGGAATTGAGCAATAAGTTACTGGTGCGTTTGGCAATGAGACTTTGAAGATCAATGCCATCAATGATGTCTATTGGATCAAGCACATTCCCTTTAGATTTGGACATTTTTTTGCCTTCACTGTCACAGATAAGACCAGTAATCACAATTTCTTTAAAAGGAATTTTTTGAGTGAACTTAAGCCCCATCATGATCATCCGAGCAACCCAGAAAAAAATAATATCAAACCCAGTAAATAACACGGACGTTGGGTAAAACTGCTGAAGTTCTGGAGTGCGCTGTGGCCAGCCTAATGTCGAAAATGGCCAAAGTGCAGAAGAAAACCAAGTATCAAGCACATCTTCATCTTGTATCAAAGTAATATTAGGGTCTATTTTGTATCTAAATCGAACATCATCTTCGCTGTGACCAACAAAAATATGCCCTTCATTATCATACCAGGCAGGAATACGATGCCCCCACCACAATTGGCGGCTGATACACCAGTCTTCAATGTTCTCCATCCATTGAAAGTAAGTTTTACTCCAGTTTTCGGGGATAAAACGGATGTCGCCTTTTCTAACAGCATCGATTGCAGGCTCTGCTAATGGTTTCGTTTTGACATACCATTGATCAGTGAGAAGTGGTTCAATGATGACGTTTGATTTTTCACCACGTGGAATTTTTAGTCGATGAGGTTCAATTTTTTCAAGAAAATTGGCTTTTTCTAAATCCTTAATGATTTGCTCTCTTGCGACAAATCTATCCATACCTTGGTATGGAATCGGGGCATTTTTATTGATACTTGCCTTTTTTGTGAAGATATTAATGGGTGAGAGTTGGTGTCTTTTTCCAACTTCAAAGTCATTAAAATCATGTGCAGGTGTGATTTTTACACATCCAGTGCCAAATTCTTTAAGTACATATTCATCGCTGATGATTGGAATGGTTCTATCACACAAAGGCAAGTGAACGTATTTTCCAATTAGATGCTGATATCTTGGATCTTCAGGATGGACTGCAACGGCTACATCTCCCAGCATGGTTTCAGGTCGGGTGGTTGCAATCACAAGGCATTCTGTAGAGTCAACAATAGGATAGCGGATATGCCATAAAGATCCATCTTCCTCTTCAGAGAGTACTTCTAGATCAGAAATCGCAGTTCCCAATTTGGGATCCCAGTTGACCAAGCGTGTGCCTCGATAAATCAATCCTTCTTCATACAATTGGACAAATACTTTCTGGACAGCGGCTGATAAACCTTCATCCATCGTAAATCGTTCCCGTGACCAATCGGCAGAAGATCCAATGCGTTTCATTTGGCGAATAATCTCACCACCTGATTGGTCTTTCCACAGCCAGACGCGTTTTAAAAAATCATCTCGAGCCATATCTTTACGTGAAAGACCCTCTTGTTCAAGCTGGCGCTCAACAACCAATTGAGTAGAAATACCCGCATGATCGGTACCTGGTTGCCATAAGGTTTTTTCGCCTAACATGCGATGATATCGAACCAGTGTGTCTATTAAAGTATGTTGAAACCCATGCCCCATATGTAAACTGCCAGTGACATTTGGTGGGGGAAGCATGATAGAAAAACTTTTGCCATCCCCACGGGGTTCAAAATAATGATGGCTCTCCCATGTTTGGTAACAGGATTGTTCGATGGTTTCAGGAGAGTAAGTTTTTTCCATAATAGAGCCCAAGCTTTTAAAAGACGCGAATTTTACCATAGCTTCAAGATGAAGTCTTGGTTGTGGTTGGTCGAATATTGGCTAAAGAGCAGTGCTTTTGTCTTGACGATGATCACCTGCAATATAGGTATACATGGTTGGTACAACGAATAATGTGAAACAGGTTCCCACCAATAAACCTAGCGCAATCACGAGCCCAATATCAAAGCGACTGACAGCACCGGCACCTGTGGCAATTAACAATGGAAGTACTCCAAACACCATTGCCGCTGTGGTCATTAATATAGGTCTAAGCCTGATAGAGGCAGCTTCTTCAACTGCTTGTCTCTTGTCATAGTTTTTTTGGTGTTGCAATTGATTCGCAAAGCTCACAATCAAAATGCCATGTTTCGCAATGAGGCCAATCAAGGTGATCAAACCTACTTGGGTATAAATGTTGATGCTGGCAAATCCCAGATTGATGGGAATTAAGGCACCGCAAATGGACATGGGTACGCTGATAAGAATAATGAAAGGGTCGCGAAAGCTTTCATACTGGGCAGAAAGAACAAGAAAAATTACCATAATGGATAAAAAGAATGCGATTAATAATGCGTTGCCTTCTTGAATGAATTGCCTAGACTGACCCGCATAGTCATAGGCAAAGCCCCTTGGTAAAACCTGAGTGGCCGCTTTTTGTAAGAAATCTAATCCTTGGCCTAAGGTTAGCCCTGGCATCATGACGCCTTGGATGGTCGCTGAATTGAGTTGTTGAAAATGTGACAAACTATTGGGCTCTACTTTGGCGATTGGTGTGATGACTGTTGAAAGTGGAACCATGTTACCGCTGGCAGAGTGGATGTTTATTTGTCCTAATTGTTCTGAAGTTAATCTGAAGCGTCGATCTAATTGGGGAATGACTTGGTAACTTCGTCCTTCCAAATTGAAGTAATTGACATAACCTCCAGACAGAGCACTAGTTAAGCTTTTACCGATGTCTTCCATATTTAGGCCCAAATCAGAAGCTTTGGACCGATTGATTTGAAGGTCGATCTCGGGTTGGTTAAATTTGAGGCTATTGTTCAAATAGATAAATAATCCGCTTCTTTGCGCTTTTTGGAGTAATTGAGTGGAGACATCTAATAAACTTTGGTAATCATTGGTGGTTTTGATGACAAATTGAATGGGTGTCCCATCACCACCACCAGGAAGTGGAGGCGGGATCATTGAAAATAATTGCAGTCCAGCAATATTGTCCAATTGATCCTGGAGGGGCTGCTTCATTGCAAATTGGCTCCTCTTTCTTTGATCCCAGGGTTTTAAAACCATACCTGAGAAAGGTTGACTGGAGTTGATGGTAAAGTAGTGTTCAGTCTCAGGGAAGCTTTGATAAATGTTAGCGAGAGGGCGAGTGTATGCTTCAACGTAATTAATGGTTGAAAATTGTGGGGCATTACCTGCGACCAGAAAGAAACCTTGATCTTCTTCAGGTGCTGTTTCTTTTGCACTGTAATGGTATAAGTAAGGCAGCATGAGTAAAACAACAGCTGCAAAAATCAATATGATTTTTCGTGTGTCGAGAAGTGTGTGCAACGCATCTCTGTAGCGAGTTTTTAATTGATTGAAAATATTGTCTATAAAAAGTACGAATTTACTACTGTTGACTTCTGAGGATAGTATTTTAGAGCACATCATGGGTGATAAGGTTAAAGCTACGATGCCTGAAATGATCACGGCACTTGCTAAGGTGAACGCAAATTCTTTAAATAACACACCCGTTAATCCTTGCATAAAACCAATGGGCGCATAAACTGCTGCGAGCGTGATGGTCATCGCAATAATGGGAACTGCGATTTCTCTCGCGCCCTGTAACGCTGCAAGCAGTGGACTCTCTCCTTCTTCGATGTGGCGATGGATGTTTTCTACCACAATAATCGCGTCATCGACGACTAGGCCTATCGCTAGCACAAAAGCGAGTAAAGTCAGTAAGTTGATGGAGTAGCCTAAAAATAACATCAATGTACAGACCCCAATGAGCGAAAGAGGGATGGTCACAATGGGAATCAATACAGATCGAATGGAGCCTAAAAACAAATAGATAACCACCACAACAATGAGCGCTGCTTCAACTATGGTTTTGATCACTTCTTTTAAAGAAGCCCTGATGAAATCGGTAGCATCGTAGACAATTGTTCCAATCAAAGAAGGTGGGAACTGCCGTTGAAGTCCTGGAAATATTTTGCGAGCGTGTTCAATGACGGTCAGAGGATTGGCCGTTGGGGTGGGAGAAAGGCCTATGAACACGGCTTTTTTATTATCAAAGGTCACTGTGGTGTCATAACTTTGTGAGCCAAGCGTGACATTCGCCACATCTTTGAGTCGAATGATAGAATTTTTGCTGCTATGAACGATAAGATTACTAAATCCGCGTACTGAATTTAAGTTTGTTTGGGCTTTTATATTAATCGCTACATATTCCCCTTTGGTGCTTCCAGCGGCGGTGAGGAAATTATTATTGGCAAGTACTGTAAACACATCAGAAGGAGCCACATGAAGCGCTGCCATTTTATTAGGATCGAGGAATATACGCATGGAGTAGGTTGCTCCGCCCAAAATTTCAGCTTTAGCGACACCATCTACTGTTTGCAATTCAGGTTTGACCACACGAAGCGCGTAATCAGTGATTTGTTGAGCCGTCATTTCTTTACTATCGAGACTAAAGTAGAGCAAAGCATTCGATGA
>JAKBCM010000076.1 GCA_021807845.1 Pseudomonadota bacterium | reverse complement strand
CACCCTTATCCTGGGAAGACTTTAAAAATGAGCTTTTAGAACGATTACCGGATAAATTCGTTGTCATCGGTTGGTCATTAGGGGGGCTTATGGCCACACGACTTGCCCTTGAGGCGTCAGACCGTGTGACTCATTTGATAAATATTGCATCATCGCCTCGTTTTGTGAGAGAAAAAGACTGGCCAGGCATCGATGCAAACGTATTGGATGATTTTTATCGCAATCTCCAGACAAATCCACTGCAATTGCTAAAGGAGTTTCTAAATTTGCAATTGAAAGGAGAGGCATTGCCAGACATGTTTGAGCAACCCCCGAATCTCATCGGCTTACAAAAAGGATTGGATATCTTGATCAATTGGGATCTTCGTCCTCAACTCGTCACGCTCAAAATGCCTGCTTTTTATTTGTTTGGACGATTAGATACCATTACTCCTCAGAAAGTCATGAAAAAAATGCAACAATACTTTCCAAACTTTCAGTATCAACTGTTTGAAAGGGCAGCTCATGCTCCTTTTTTATCTCATAAAGATCAGTTTATTGAAGCTTTAACAGGATTTTTAACATGAAACGTTATTTTATCGTGGGGACAGATACGAATTGTGGAAAAACATATGTCACTTGCCAGCTGTTGGACGCTTTAAAAGATAAGAAAGTCATGGCGATTAAGCCCGTGGCCACAGGGTGTTATCAAGAAAAGGGTCAGCTTGTCGGTGAGGATGAGGTACTGCTAAAAAACCATAGTGGTGATCAAAAGAGAGACATTGGTTTGATGCGTTATCAAATGCCCGTATCTCCTCATATTGCGGCTAAAGCAGAGGGCGAATCGATATCATTACAAACCATTGCTGATTTTTGCAATCAGGAGTCATTTAAACAGTTGGATTATTTACTCATTGAAGGAGCAGGCGGATTGATGGCCCCATTAAATGAGGCTGAGACTTGGCTTCATTTCTTAAGATTCAGCAAGATCCCTGTGATTTTAGTTGTGGGACTTCGTTTGGGTTGTTTAAATCATGCATTACTGACTGCAGAGGTTTTAAAAACGCATGATATTCCCTGTGTGGGTTGGGTTGCTAATTGTATAGACAAAGAGATGTTAGCATTGTCAGAAAATATAGAAACGCTAAAGAAAATGTTGTGGTTTCCCTGCCTTGCAACTATTCCCTTTGGCGGGAGCGCTGATATTTATACAGGCGATAACTTTAGGGACGTTGCCTAATATCATCAATGTAGAATCGAACGTAAAAAGGATTGAACAACTGCTGCGAATTGCTCTGGTTGGTCATAATGAAGGCCGTGACCCGCTTCAGTGATCATGCCTACTTCCAGCTTGGGGTTCAGACTTTTGAGTTCATCGGCCATTTTTTCTGAAATGATACCTTTATCTGCAATCACAAGAAGGCTTTCGACGTCAATATTTCTTACCAATTGCGTATAATCAGGATTGGGTGGTTTGAGGATCTCAAAGGGCGCCAAGCTCGTCTGATAACGTGCCTGGTTGACTCGTTTGAGTATGTCGAGTGAGCGATGAGGTTGTCTTTCCTTTGCATCTGTCAAGATGTCATCAAATGATCGACTCAGAAATTGTCGCTGCTGTTCGATGGTATCTCCTTCATAGACTTCACGCTGTACTTCAGGACTGAGGAATGGCGGATCAGCTAAGATAATACCGCGAAGAGGCTTTCTTTTTTGTGAAGCTAACAAAGCTGCGGTCATGCCGCCCATAGAATGCCCCATTACAATTGGAAAAGATAATCTTAACGCTTCAATCAGATCAACAACATCATTTGCAAGGGTTTCGTATTGGTATCCCTCATGAGGCACGCTCGATTTTCCATGACCTCTTGCATCTGGCATGATGACATCATATTCATCCTCTAGCGCTTGTGCCACATCCGTCCAGCAAGCGCCATTAGCCATTAATCCGTGTAATAAAATCAACGGAGGTTTGTTTCCTCCAGTCCTCAGGTAGTGCGTGTTGATGCAATTTGTTTCACAGATTGAAGAGATCCAGTCGGTCATCATTTACCTTTAAATATCAAGTCTTTGTGCCAATACGACATCTATAATATGAGTATCTTCATAAGGAAACGTGAATATTTTACCAAACAATCGTTTCAATCGTTGAATGAGAAAATGCTTGGGCAACATGCGGATTGCAACGGTATTTAAAAACCAAGTCCCTTCAATGCCGAATAAGGCTAATTCATCTATATTGTGTAGAGTGATTGGGATGTGTAGCCGCTCATGAGAGAGGATTTGAAACTGGTTGATTTTGAATGCATTTTGCAACTCCTCTTCACCTGTTGCAACCGTTGTATTTTTGACAATGGCTTTATAATAATGGCCGACAATATTGCTGAGTATGGAATCGCTTGATATAAAATGTGCTAATTGTTGTTGCGTGTTTGGAAAGGATTCATACGTGGTTGTAATCAGCAAAAAATGACCATGAGTGCGGGTTAAAAGATGAGCTTCGTGACATAACTGTTTAAATGGAATGTATGCATTAATGAAGTGAGCAAGGACTAAATCTTGGCTCTTTGGGGCAATGTACTGACTGGCTTCTGTCGCACTCGTTTCTATTGTGGTCAGAGGAAGCGCTGAACTGGCGCAGTCTAACATTTTTTTTGATACATCGATGCCCGTGAATGTTGCTGCGGGCATCGATTGATAGAGCATTTTTAAAAAATCGCCATTGCCAACACTCAGATCAAGGATTTGATAAGGCAATGTTTGTCCTAAATGCGCTTTTTCGATCAGTGAAATCGCACATTGATGACTTTGACTAATAGAACCAAAATGGTTTGCTACCGTATAATGATCAGCAGGTTTTCTGGACATGGTCCTTAATCTTCACTGTCGAGCTCATCCTCTTCATCACCCATACTGAATGAAGAACCACACCCACACGTGGTTTTGGCATTGGGGTTACGGATCACAAATTGTTCACCCTGAATGCCCTGAACATAATCAATTTCAGCTTCATTGAGATATTGAAAACTCATTGAATCTACCAATAATTTTACCGATGATTGTCCATCCGAACAGTGTTGCAGAATGACGGTATCATCTTCTTTGATACACTCATCAAAAGTAAACCCATATTGAAAACCTGAACAACCGCCCCCGGTGATATAAACACGTAAGTTTAGATGAGGATTTTCTTCTTCAGCTATCAAAGAAGCGACTTTATCAGCCGCACTGACTGTAAAGAAAATACTCGAAGCAGTGGGGGCGCTATTGATGCTTGTCATGGTGACTCCCAAAACTTAGTCTCTATCTTAAAGTATACTCTTTTTTGCATGATTCACCTAATGACTTGTTCAATGACGGCCCCGCCCAAACATTGATTCTTATCATAAAAGACAATGTACTGTCCGGGAGTAACTGCTCGTTGTGGCGCACCAAACATCACATAATGTTCTTTACCGTCCAAAGGCGATACAACGCAAGGTTGCTCAGCTTGGCGATATCTGATTTTGGCATGACTTGTCAGGGGTAGGGACATTTGTGTATTTGTCAGCCAGTGAATAGGCCCACATACAAGCCCTTGGGCATAAAGCATGGGATGATGTATCCCTTGGGCCACAATCAGGGTATTGCTTGCCATATCTTTATCAACGACATACCAAGGCTCTTCGCTACCTTGCTGTAATCCACCAATTCCTAAACCTTGCCTTTGGCCGACAGTATAGAACATCAAACCATCATGTTTTCCAACTATTTGACCTGATGTATTTTGAATATCGCCCGGTTTTTGCAATAGGTATTCATTCAAAAAGGATTTGAACCGTTTCTCGCCGATAAAACAAATCCCTGTTGAATCCTTTTTATCGTGGGTAATGAGGCCAATTTCTCGCGCTTTGGCGCGTACTTCTGTTTTCAAGTAATCGCCAATTGGAAAAATGGTTTTGGCAAATGCTTTTGGCTCCACTGCATGTAAAAAATAGGTTTGATCTTTTTCTCTATCTTTTGCTTTGTAGAGTGTGGCAATGCCTTGGTTCAGCTTCACTTTGGCATAATGCCCTGTGGCAATGAAATCTGCATCTAAGCTCAA
The DNA here is from genome assembly GCA_021807845.1 of Pseudomonadota bacterium. Next base: position 2,732 of record JAKBCM010000076.1, on the reverse strand, counting down.
AGCATGATTTAAAAATGCATTAAATTTGATTTCCTTATTACAAAGGACATCAGGGTTTGGTGTGCGGCCTTTCGTATATTCATTCAGAAAATGGCTAAAAACGCGTTGCCAGTACTCTTCAGCAAAATTGATAGTACGGAGAGGGATTTGCAATTGTTCGCATACCCTTTCAGCATCGGCCAAATCACTCGCTGATGCACAATAGCCATCTTTATCATCTTGTTCCCAATTTTTCATGAACAAGCCACTCACTTCATAGCCTTGTTCACACAATAGCCAGGCAGCAACTGAGGAATCGACCCCACCCGACATGCCTACAATCACCTTTGTTTTTGCCATAACGCTCAAATGTATAAAAATTGATTATTTTACGCTATACTACACTTTTGCACAATTTTAGAAACGCCTCAGTGTGTGAATGGTACTCTAAATCTAATACGATGATGTAACATCTTATGAATATTTGTATTAAAACCCATGCCTTACAAGGTCAGAAACAAACTCATTCTTTATTATTGCAGGACCGTTTGCCTTCGCATATTATCGGACCCTGTGACATGACCTGTGATTTTTACGTGACAAAGATGGATGAGGATTACTTATTAACACTTGAGCTTCATGGAGAGATGACAATCATCTGCCAACGTTGCCTCAATGAATTTCAACATGCTTATGATCATCACACTCAATTAGCCATTTGCTTCTCTGAAGCAAATGCTTTGTCACATATGAAGCATTATGAGTGCATCGTTACTGATTCTTTTGAAGTTTCTCTGACCAATATTGTGATTGATGATCTATTCCTATATTCTCCAGAAAAGCATGAAAATTCAATGGATTGCACGTCAGAAATGTGCCGATTTATTGGAGGACAAGATGAAATTCTCTCACCAATACTTGGATTAAAGACAAAAACTCGGTAAAATTCCGGTTTTATGAAAACAAATTGTTTAGGAGTAATACAATGGCTGTTCAGCAAAATAAAAAATCACGTTCAAGACGTGATATGCGCCGCTCGCATGATGCGCTCACCAAACCCACTCTTTCGGTAGATGCAACAACAGGAGAGGTTCACCTGAGACATCACCTCACTGCTGATGGTTATTATCGCGGCAAAAAAATTCTTGATACTGATAACGTCTACGAACAAGAGTAACCCGCTTGAATAATATCACCATTGCAATTGATGCGATGGGTGGGGATCATGGCTTAAGTGTTGTGATTCCTGCTACTTTGCGCGCAAAAAAAAATAATCCTGATTTGAATTTGATTTTAGTTGGCGATCAACATCAAATTCAGAAGCATTTGAAAAAACATGGCGTTACGTCCAAGCATCCACTCCATGAGCACATTTTGATTGAGCATGCTTCTGAAGTGGTTCTGATGGATGAGTTGCCCTCACACGCATTGCGCAATAAAAAAGATTCTTCTATGAGAGTGGCTATTAATTTAGTCAAAGAAGGTCGAGCGCAAGCTTGTGTCAGTGCAGGAAATACAGGGGCTTTAATGGCAACGGCTCGTTTTGTGCTCAAAACGTTACCAGGTATTGATAGACCCGCCATTATTGCCGAGTTACCGACACACAAAGGGAAAACACGGGTGCTTGATTTAGGCGCCAATGTGGATTCTTGTGCGGAGCATCTGTTCCAATTTGCCGTGATGGGTTCCGCGTTGATTCAAGCATTAGACAAAAAATCAAAACCAAAAATCGCATTATTAAACATTGGGGTCGAAGAAATCAAAGGCAACGATCAGGTCAAGCGTACGGCTCATATGTTGGCTGAATGTGCTTTGTTGAATTATGTGGGTTATGTTGAAGGGGATCATTTTTATTCTGGAGAAGTTGATCTGGTTGTGTGCGATGGTTTTGTCGGAAACGCGACGCTCAAGGCGAGCGAAGGTTTGGCAAAATTGATGCTGACTACGTTGAAGGAAGCGTTTACACGCAATTGGCTAACCAAGTTGGTTGGGGTATTGGCCCTTCCTTCGTTGTCTTATTTGAAAAAACGGATGGATCCTGCAAGGTATAATGGAGCAAGTATGTTGGGATTGAATGGTACTGTTATCAAAAGCCATGGCGGTGCAGGTGAAATTGCTTTTGAACATGCGATTGAAGAGGCGATGTTGCAAGTGAAGAACAATGTAATAGATTTGGTTCGGGACCAAATTTCTGATTTTGTCAATCAGGGATTGATATTATGAAACACGCGGTCATAAGTGGTACGGGTAGCTATCTGCCCACTCGACAACTGACTAATGTCGAACTCGAAACGATGCTGGATACCAGTGATGAATGGATTTATTCAAGAACTGGGATTAAAAGCAGACGTATTGCCTCTACCAATGAAACAACTGCGTTTATGGCTGGTTGTGCTGCAAAAGAGGCATTAGAATCATCAGGGTTAGAAGCTGACCAAATTGATTTGATTATTGTCGCCACCTGTACACCTGATCATTTTTTTCCAAGCATGGCGTGCCATGTTCAACAGATGCTGAATATTTCTAGACCCATTCCAGCTTTTGATATCAGTGCCGCATGCAGTGGTTTTATTTATGCCATGGATGTTGCCAAACAATACATTGCCTCAGGCGCGCTGAAACATGTTTTAGTCATTGGCAGTGAGCGTATGTCAAAAGCGGTTGATTGGTCTGATAGGTCAACTTGTGTGTTGTTTGGAGATGGGGCTGGCGCTGTGGTTTTAAGCCAAAGTGATAAGCCTGGTATTTTAGGC
>JAKBCM010000075.1 GCA_021807845.1 Pseudomonadota bacterium | reverse complement strand
TGATTCCGCCGCCAAAAAGAGCTCCAAAAATGGCAGATATCACAACAGCAAGGACAATTTCGTTAAAAATGGGAAGTAAACGCTCTACTCCGAGCGTATAAAAAAAGGTATCAAGTGCTATGGTAACGATGATGGATAGCAAGCTAAAGTAGACTGCTGATAGCAAACGTGGGTTCGATATGGTTAATGCGGTATCTTTTGTTTTCATGCTATTCCCTCGCATTCCTTCTTTCTTTAGTTTAATTTTAGAACATAATTTAAAATTCGCTAGAAAGTTTTCTTCAGTCTAAACTTATTTTAGAGAGATTCAATAGGTACCAGGCATGGATATTATTCCATTTTTTAAGATCATGGTTGATAAAGGTGCTTCTGATATGTTTTTTAGTGTAGGGGCGCCTCCACACATCAAAATCGAAGGGATCACCTCTCCTATTGGAAAGAATGCACTAACTTCTCAACAATTGATAGAAATTGCGAAATCAATTACCAATGATGCGCAACAAGTAGAATTCGAAGAGTGTATGGAATTGAATATGGCTGTTTCTGTGGAAGGAGTGGGTCGATATCGCATTAATCTTTACCGCCAACGAGGTGAAGTCGCTATTGTGATTCGCTATATCAAAGGCATTATTCCATCCCTTGAACAATTGCATTTACCGCCCATTTTACAGAGCATTGTGATGGAAAAGCGGGGATTAGTCTTGGTGGTCGGAGCGACAAGCTCTGGAAAATCAACGAGTTTGGCAGCGATGATAGATTATCGTAATCAAAATTACAGTGGCCATATTTTAACCATTGAAGATCCGATAGAATATTTGCATTGCCATAAAAAGTCGATTGTCGATCAACGTGAAGTGGGCATTGATACTCAAAGTTATGATAATGCTTTAAAAAATGCGATGCGTGAAGCACCTGATGTGATTTTGATTGGGGAAATTCGGGATAGAAGCAACATGAAACATGCAATCGCTTATGCCGAAACAGGACATTTATGTTTGTCGACGTTGCACGCCAATAATGCAAATCAGACGATGGATAGGGTGATTAATTTTTTCCCAGAAGATGCAAGACAGCAATTGTTGCTTGATTTATCGTTAAATTTAAAAGCCATCATTTCATTACGTCTGATTCCTAGTTTAGATAATCAACGAATTCCTGCGGTGGAGATTCTACTCAATTCTCCTTATGTTGCTGATCTCATTGAAAAAGGAAAGATCGAAGAAATCAAAGATGTGATGGAAAGAAGTACCGAGCAAGGGATGCAAACATTTGATCAAGCTTTGTTTCGTTTATATCAGACCAAAAAAATCAGTAAAGAAAATGCGATTCAGTATGCAGATTCTAAAAATAATGTTGGTTTAAAGATCCGCTTGTCCGAAGAAGGTGGGTTAAAGGATAGAGATGATTTAACCATATCTTCTGCTGAATAGTGACAAAAGGTCTTAATTGTTTATGTATTTAGCGCAATTTGTTATAATTATATTCAGAGCGAATGATTATAACCATTATGCCAATATTTTATAGATTTAATTCGATTGATTTAGGCAATATGCAGCAAAAGCACGGGCATATGGTGTATACGCGCGCCAAATATAAGCCGCGGTTTGGCGATCCTGTCCCTATCGTATACAAAGAAAGTAATAGTGCTTCTTTGTCTCGTTTTGAGGTGGCTTTTGGAGCGCTCGCTCGTTTATTTTTATCTTCTTATCTTACGCCCCCTTCTGTATTGGTCAAAGATGAGGACAATAAGATAGTTGGTGTGGCATCTGAGCATGCTTCTTATAACATCATGCGCCGAGAGACTCTGCCTAATCATTTTTATCAAATAGACTGTTTAAACGGACAAACAACACTGACAAAATGTTCTGTTGAAGATACCAAAGATCTACCTTTTTATTTTTTGAATCAATTCGAACCAGGTTTTTTTAAAATCTTAAGAGATGCTGCAAAAAAGAAAGAAATCAGTTTAGATATCGAATCGTTAGCTCATATTTTAACGGGATCTTATACCTTAGAAGAAGATGATTTACATAAAGGAAACTTAGGGTTTTATGTTGTTGAAAAAGAAAACAAACCGCAAGTTGTCTTTTTTAAAGTAGATCATGATTTGATGTTGGCAGATAGTGTGATGTCCCACTGGCATTCTCGTTTTCTCAACTGGTTGAATGGTTCAGAAGCATTTGAAATATCTAAGCGCGATTTGGTTAATTTTCCACTTCTGAAAGATTCGCATAATTATTATTGGCCCACGGTTTGTCGACCTATCTTAGGGGTGGGGGATAAAGCTTATAGTTCTTATGAAGAGGTTCATGCATTCGAATCTTTAAAAGATGATGATGAATTTAACCAGTTTAAATGGCAATCTTTTTATAAGCATATATTGATTCCTCCATCGTTAATAGAGCATGCATTACAAAAGCATTTAGATAAAGATTCCTCAGAAGATCGGGCACAAATCAGCCTCATCACCCAATCAGTGGTGGCGCGACAAGCAAAATTGCGTGCAGTCCTTTTCTCAATCCCTTTATTTCGTGAATATGTCAGCTCAATAGACTCAAAAGCACAACAAATGATGATAGAGACGATTGTGCAGGATGAAAACGCTCCAGATGCTTCAACGCTTTCTAAAGAGATATCAGATACGATGATGTATCATCAAGCACTCTGTAAGCCAGTAGGTGGTTTTACAGAGGGAGATACGCCTTTGCACGTGGCCATCCGATTACAAGACTATCGATATTACGATACCTGGCAGGCATTCGGCCATCTTGTCAATGATGAAAATAGTATGCATCAAACACCCCTTGATATTGCAGTGGAAATGGCCAAACAGCCAGTTAAAAAGATGGATGATGTCCGGGCAGATCCTTTGTGTACGATGAAGCATTTGCTGAGAGAGGGCGCTCATAAAACGGACAGCTATAAACAATTGACCAAAGAATCTCCGATTCATTTAAGTGATTATTTATTTCATTCAGGTTATCCAACCAAGGCACGTACACTTGCTAATATCACTCAGTTAAAGAACTTTTTGCGGGTTATTGGAGAAGATCATCGTTATAGTTTGAAAATGCAAAAAGAGCTTGCTGTGATTTGTGTGCGCCAATTCATCAAGCAGCATCACAATCATCCTCTATTAGCACAGATGATGCACCAATTTCATATAGAATTGAATGGTACGCCTCATAAACAACCAGCGCCCGAGCTACAATATATTCGTCAGTTGCGCAGTCAATTGTGGATCATACGCATCTGGCGCGGACTTTTAGGCGGCACATCCACGATGGTGCAATTGAATGATTTGGTCAGTAAAGAACTAAAACGTCTTCATGTGCCAGAGCCTTGTTGTTGGTCATTTTTTTCATGTAGGAAAAATATCGATTTAGAGGAACCCATTGAAGAAGAAGAGAACATCGGTCAGAAGCCGAAGTGACTTTCGCAGGCACTAGATGACGAGATATGACAACACATCTCATTTTAAATCATACCCCAAAAAAACATAACAGTTGACAGGATTCAAACTATCGGTCTACACTTTTATTGTGCAGTGCAGCATTAATTCATTGGAGAACAGTTATGAATCGGGAATATTTTGAAAAAATAGCAGATATGGTCAAGAAAGCACAAGAACCGCTTCAAGCCATTGCTGAGCTCAATGTCAAAACATTACAACATTATAATTATCTCAAGTCAGATGAACTATCAAAAATGACTAAGCCTGAAGAGATATTAGAAAAACAACTTGAACTGGCTATTTCTAATGGTCATATCGCTTTAGACTATATGCAAAAATCATTTCAAATTGTTGAAAAGGCGTTGACGTCTTTTTCGAAAGAGATCAAAGTAAAACCTGATACTAAAAATTAAAGGTAGAGATTCGCCATGATCGAGAAAAATACAATAAAAATCATGGCGATGAATCTTGAATTCTTTATAAAAAAGGTGCTTTTCCTCAGATGAGCCATCTTTGCTGAGACAATCTCGTCTATGAATCAATACTTCCTAGCAATCATTTTAGCAAACTGATACAGTAACTCAGTATTTTGAGACAAAAGGGAATTGTCAGCGCCTATGTTAAGGATTTTTGCACTGTTAATATGTTTGTTGCTGAATGCTTGTTTCATGGTTGGTCCTCATTATCAAGAACCGAAGCAGAATGTAGCGAAACATTGGAAAAAAAACGCGACCGTTAAAGAAAACTCCATCAAAAATGCGAATTGGTGGCGGGTTTTTCATGATCCTACGTTGACCTCGTTAATTCAGCAGGGGTATCACAATAATTTATCTATCCAAAGTGCAGCGGCTCGTGTTTTACAAGCAAGAGCTCAATTAGCACAATCAGTGGGAGAACTTTATCCCCAACAACAAGCCATTGTTGGGAATTTCTCCTATAACCGCATTGGTGGGTCACAATTACAAACGCTTTTACCCACAGAATTTGATACAGCGCTCTTAGGCGCTTCTGCCAGTTGGGAATTGGATTTTTGGGGTAAATATCGTAGAGCTATTTTATCCAATGATGCGACATTCTTAGCTTCTTTTGCGGCTTTTGATAATGCATTGGTGACTTTGACTGCTGATATTGCAACAACTTACATCAGTATCAGAACCACAGAAGAGCTTATCAAGATCACTTATAAGAATATTGCAGTCCAACGAGAAGGATTGCAGATAGCAAAAGCACGCTTTAGCGCAGGTCAAACCAGCTTATTAGATGTGGAGCAAGCTCAGACAGAATTGTCTGAAACCCAATCTACCATTCCCAATTATATGAGTCAGCTCCAACATGAAAAAGATGCATTGGCTGTGTTATTGGGTGTTCCTCCTGATAAGACCGATGCATTTTTGAAACAGAAAAAAGGGATCCCTCGTGCCCCTCTAAATGTCGCAGTGGGTATTCCAAGAGAAACTTTGGCGCATCGACCTGACATTCACCAAGCAAGATTCGAAGCCATTGCTCAATCTGAAGCAATTGGCGCGGCAAAAGCCAATCTTTATCCTTCCTTTTCGCTGACTGGTACGTTTGCTTTTGCCTCAAACAATATCAATGGGGCGTCGTTGAGTGATATCTTTAATTGGTCCAATAGAACGATTACCGCAGGTCCTCAAGTAAATTGGCCCATTCTGAATTATGGTCAAATCACCAATGCAGTACGGGCACAAGATGCGGCTTTCCAGCAGTCTCTTTTAAATTACATGAATTTGGTATTAAAAGCGCAACAGGAAGTACAAGATAATATCACCCAGTTGATAGAATCACGAAAATCAACAGCGTATTTGAGTACTGCTAATCGGTCCGCTATCAAATCCACGCAATTAGCCATTATTCGCTATCGCGAAGGAGAGTCGGATTATACCCCAGTCCTTGATGCAGAGCGTCAACAGCTCCAGGTACAAACTTCTTTAACATCGGCCCAAGGCGAAATTCCAAAAGCATTGGTCGCTCTTTATCGATCTTTGGGTGGCGGTTGGCAGGTTCGAGGGTGTGATGATATTGTTCCAAAGCAAATGAAAGTAGCAATGCAGAATCGAACCAATTGGGGTGGCTTGCTGAAACAAGAGAATCATCAGCCCCCAAGGACCAAAAACCAACAAACCAAAGAACGTTATTTACCGAACTGGTGATCAACATGAGTCTTCAGAAACATAAAAACTTAATCAAAATAGCTATTATCGTGGTTGTTATTCTTTACCTCATCAATAGCATTGTGAAACATTTTACCCAAAAAAATACCCATACCATCCCGGCTCCTCAAGTGATTGTACAAAAGCCCAAATTGATGCCTGTCACGGATTACGTCACGCAGACTGGGACAATGGTTGCATTCAATGCAGTTAATTTGGTTGCACGGATTGAGGGATATCTTGAAAAAATCGAATTTACGGATGGGACTTTGGTCAAAAAAGGCAAAGAACTATTTATCATTGAGCCTGAACCGTACATGGATAAATTAAAAGAAGCACAAGCGTCAGTGACCGTTCAAGAAGCCAATTACAATTATGCGAAGTCTGAGTATACAAGGCAACAACGCATGTACAAACAAAATGCCACATCGCTCAATAATGTGGAGATTTGGTCAGCGAAAGCAGTAGAGTATAAGGCTGAAATTGCCAAAGCAGTCGCAAATGCTGCGGTGGCTGCCATTAATTATAGTTACACACATGTTTTAGCTCCTTTTGATGGTCGCATTGGTCGTCATTTGATTGATGTAGGGAACTTAGTCGGTAATGGGAAAGCGACTAATTTGGCAACGATTGAGCAAATCGATCCCATTTATGTGTATTTCAATCTCAATGAATTGGACTTAATCAAAATCCGAGAATATGCGCGCTCTCATGCTTTTAAGCCCGAAGACATCAGCCAAATCCCCGTTTTCGTTCGCATGCAGAATGAAACAAAGTTTTTGCATAAGGGTAACCTTAATTTCGTCAACACGGGTCTTAATGCATCTACTGGTACCATGGAATTTAGAGCACTTTTGCCTAATAAGGAGTACACCTTGCTGCCTGGGCTTTTTGTTCAGGTTCGAATTCCTATAGGCTCTCCGACCCCTCAATTGACCATTCCTGATACAGCTATTCAGTATGATCAAATAGGACCTTATGTGTTGGTCATGGGTCAAGACAATCTTGTGGTGCTAAAGCGAGTGGTGACAGGAACGCTCGAGCAAAGGCTGCGGGCTATTGTAAAAGGGCTTGATGCAAATGATAACGTGATTGTTTCTGGGATACAAAATGCAACCCCAGGTAATCCTGTGACACCGATTCAACCTGAGACGAAAAAATGATATCTGAATTTTTTATTGAACGTCCTGTACTGTCCAACGTCATCGCTTTATTTTTGGTGTTTGTTGGCGCTGTTGCCATT
>JAKBCM010000074.1 GCA_021807845.1 Pseudomonadota bacterium | reverse complement strand
GCCAAATATCCTGGCGGCCGAAACCAAAACCAAAAGTTTTAAGCCCCATTGATTCATAAGCGATGGTACCTGCCAAAGTGATCAAATCGGCCCAACTAATTTTGTTGCCATATTTTTTCTTGATAGGCCATAACAACCTGCGAGCCTTATCTAAATTCACATTGTCAGGCCAAGAATTTAAAGGTGCGAACCTCTGGTTACCAGTTCCCGCACCACCGCGACCATCTGCCACACGATATGAACCAGCAGCATGCCAGGACATACGAATCATCAAACCACCATAGTGTCCCCAATCAGCAGGCCACCATTTTTGACTATCTGTCATCAAAGTATGCAAATCTTTCTTAAATGCTGCAAAATCCAGTTTCTTGACTTCTTCACGGTAATTGAAGTCCTTTCCCATGGGATTAGTCTTGCTATCATGCTGATGCAATATATCGAGGTTCAAGGCATTGGGCCACCAGTCCATATTCGATATACTTGTGGAAGTAATACCACCATGCATTACCGGACATTTACTAGTTGTATCCATATTTTTCCCATCCATAGACCTCTCCATCAATACCTTATTAATTAAAATTTTAACTATAGTCCATGAGGATAGTCTAAGCAATCAATCAACACTGTTCCCATTCAATATCTATTATCTCAGATTAGGAAATTTTCACCTCGAAAAACTAATTGATGACACGCTCTAGCAGTTATAAGTTGATAGAGCGTGATGAAATGTCGGGCCATGGGCCCGATCAACGCTTGCTGGATGGTGATTAAATATCAATTTGATAAAAAATAGGTTACTTGTATATTTTATTGATGAGATAGGGAATCGTGCACCAACCGATCCAACCCTCAATGATTAAAATAACTCCTACCGCCATAAAAAATGTTTTGCTCATCCCAAATAGTGCGGCAAGGAATAATATGACTCCAATCACAACTCGGTTGATTCGGTCCGTTTTATCTATATTGCATTGTGTTAGAAACATCACTCGTCCTTTTGTTATATTGTGTTCACTTAGAGTTTCTGCCCCTGTATTCTGGTGTTCACAGTACTCTGAGTTTCAAGGGGTTTCTTTTTTTATGAGCTGAATTGTTTCTTAATCTGTTTCCAATTAGGTAGATAATGACTCATTAACGTATAAAAGCGTTGATTATGGCTGGCTTCAAATAAATGCACCAATTCGTGCACGATAACGTACTCCAAAAAAACCAATGGTTTTTCAATTAATCGCAAATTGAGTGTGATATGTTTTTTAGTAGGGTTACAAGATCCCCAGCGTGACTTCATGTGCTTGATGCTGACTTGCGTCACGGTGACTCCCATGGTTGATTGCCATTTATCAAGCAAGGGGGGCATCAATGTTTCCATTTGTGTGCGGTAGAATTTTGTCAATAATAGGGCTTTATGAGCTTGACTAGCTCCAGGTTTTACAAAAAAGTGAATTTGATTGTCACTCAATTGGACATATGGATGAGTCATTGTGTCATGTAAATACAAAGCATATGGGAAACCCAGAAAGGGAATGGATTCGCCCGTATTTAAATGTTGTGCAGCATCTTGTTCCAGTTGTTGTAAGCGGTATCGATGTGTCTCAATCCATGAGCGTTTTTGGTGTAAAAAGGTGTGAATCATATCTATCGACGTTTTCATGGGTGCGCTTATACGAACTTCTCCACTACGTTTAATGCGTAAGTTCATATTTTTGATGGGCTTTCTCTGCAATGTAACTGAATAGCCACTCATTTCAATAAGCATTGCCATGAAACTCCACTGTTTTGTCATATCAATGTTAGGGTCTGCAGAACAATTGTCAACAGATTTTAGAAAAAGCAGTCGCCATCTCCACTAAAAGGTCAACTTCATTTTCTAGGATGCAAGGCTGCGAATATCGCAAAAAACTAAAGGCCCACGGTTTGAGATACGTGGACCTTTAGTGAGTGTCAACAAACTCTAGTTTGAAGGAACATGCTGGAGATCCGCTAAAAATTTTTGCAATTCTTGAATCTTGTTATCCCGGCAGGTCTTCACAACATTTGCGTCAAGCGTTACACCTTGCACGGCCTGACCTAAAAGCAAGGGTTTCATGCAGTTTTGCCAGATTTTTTTGTTTGAACTGTCCATTCTTGAAAAACCTGCTTTTAAGCAAGCTTGAGCGAGCGCTTTGCAGGGTTTAGAATCAGGCGTTGCCATAGTTTGATCGTCTGCAAAAATAGGTTGCACAGCTAGAGTCGCTGTTAATACAAAAGCGATATGAATATTACGCATCATGATGTCCTCCTTGAACAAGTTTAATCCTACATCTTCTAGTGTAACATACTGGAGTTAAAACCGTATTGATAAGTTTGGAGCATTTGCGCTGTTTCTAAAATCCTGTTCTATTTCCATTGCCTTTTTTGTGTGGATTACTTAAGGTGTAGGCAGTGGCGAAACTTTTTATAAGAATATGTGTTAGGGATTCTCATGTCTCTTGCAGCACCTAGAGATTTTGTGTTTACTAACAATCAATTAGCTCGTAACTTCAGTTGAATAGAGAAACTTCATGCCATCACTAAACAAAATGATCTTTGCAATTCCCTTAACAGAAGAGCCCACGCCGGAAAGCACCCCTTCATTAGAGCAGTTGGATATCCAAAAGACTTCTAGATTACTGAAGTTTCAGATAGCAGGTGAAGATCAATCTGGAAAATCGAGTCTTGTCTTGAGATATGGAGATAAATTTTACAATTATTCCAAAAACAATAACGGATCACTGGATACAGGTTCTGTAAACAGAACCCTCCTCATCAATGGAGTCAGCATCAATACAGAGGTTCAAGATTATACTCACGCAGGCGGGCGCATTGTTAAAGCGGATTATCAAAATGTACATGCTATTATTTTGACCTTAGATTTAACGGATCCAGGTGCTTTAAAGAAGCTGAGAACATGGAAACAAGGTCTTGCTGGGTATCAAAAGGACATCATATTAGTAGGCACAAAATGTGATGATATAAAGAACAGATGTTTTACAAAAGAAGAGTTAACAACAAGTTTAGAAGATTTCGATTTTCCTCTTTACATTGAGGCCAGCGCTAAAACTGGCGAGAATGTTATTCGTGTTTTCGAGGAGGCCGCTAAGCGCGCACTTCATAATTAGAGTCGTTGCGCTTGGGGCCTTTCCTCCTAATGGGATTGATATCAGTCATCACATCATTGATGCTTTTGAATTAATCGTTCTATTTTAGGTCTAATTTATCATCATTTTTACAACACCCGGAAATAACATTATATAACCAAGCGATAATAAACCCGCCTATAAATGCATCAACAAAACCGATGAGTCCGCCGATAATACTGCCGATTATCGATGAGTCATATCCTAGATATAATTGCGCCATCGCTTCAACGAAAGGTTTTCCATACATAAAATGATGGGTTATTAATCCCATGATCAGTAGTGATGCGCCCCATACGATTCCAAGAGATAGCCCAAAAGAAACTGGGCATATTTTAGATTTTACCATGATATTCTCCCTGTGATTTCCCCCTATTAAATTATAGACTACTAAGATTCATCCCACTTTCCACAATCATCTTGGGTCAAGGTATCATGAAGACAAACATTCTTTCTCCAGAACTACTTCATAAAATGGATGCTTACTGGCGAGCGGCTAACTATCTCTCAGTTGGGCCGCTTTATCTTTATGACAACCCGCTACTCCGAGAACCTTTGAAGTTATCACACGTTAAACCGCTAGTAGTCGGGCATTGGGGGACGGTGCCTGGTCAAAACTTAATCCATGTGCGTCTGAATCGTGTCATCAATAAATATGACCTGAATATGTTCTGCATTTTTTGACCATGTTGTTAACAAGAAAGCCGATATCGTAAGGCTTTATCTGCCGCCAGATGCCAACTGCTTACTATCGGTTTTTGATCATTGTTTGCGTAGCCGGAATTATGTCAACGTGGTGGTCGCTGGCAAACATGCCCTCCCACAATGGCTCAGCATGGATACGGCAGTTGTGCATTGCACAGAAGGAATTGGTATCTGGCAATGGGCTAGCAACGATCAAGAGACAGGGCCTGATGTGGTGTTAGCTTGTTGCGGTGATACGCCTACGCTTGAAGTTCTTGCTACGGTTTCTATTTTGCGTCAGAACCTACCAGAATTAAAGATCCGAGTAATCAATGTTGTTGATCTGATGAAGTTACAGCCTAAAAATGAGCATCCACATGGACTCAGTGATACGGATTATGATTCACTTTTCACTAAAGATAAGCAGATTATCTTCGGTTTTCATGGATACCCATGGCTAGTCCATCGACTGACTTACCGCCGGACTAACCATAATCTCCATGTCCGAGGTTACACGGAGGAAGGCACAATCACCACACCGTTTGATATGCGAGTCCAGAACAGACTTGACCGATTTCACCTAGTACAAGATGTGATTGATAGGCTGCCGTATTTGGAGGCAAAGGGAGCCTATCTGAAGCAGATGATGCAAGACAAACTCATCGAGCATAAGTACTACATTGATAAGTATGGCCAAGATATGCCAGAAATACTAAACTGGACATGGAGCAACTTTAAATAAATGAATAGAGTCCATATATGTCAACAGGCTCTAGACATGTTGTATACAAAAGAGGTGCGCCATGAAGAGCAAGCAACATCAACATAAAAAAGTAAAGGCATCTATGGGGTGCCAACATCATTCTCAGAGCAAGAACAAAGAATTCGCATTAAAATCGGAAGGTATGATTTACACTTGTCCGATGCATCAGGACATTCGCCAATCCAGTCCAGGTCATTGTCCTCTATGTGGCATGACATTAGAGCCAATGGCCGCGACCCAAAACATCGAAGTAAACTCTGAGTATCTCAATATGCGTCGCCGATTTTGGTTCGCTTTGATATTAACGTTGCCTGTGTTTGTCCTGGAAATGAGCGAGCATTCGCATACAATTATGGTCTCGATGGCTATTTCGGCTTGGATACAGATGTTATTGGCAACCCCTGTGGTGTTGTGGGGTGGATGGCCATTTTTTCAGCGTGGTTTGACTTCACTCAGAACCCATCACTTGAACATGTTTACATTGATTTCTATGGGGATTGGTGTGGCATGGGTTTACAGCATCATAGCAACCTTGTTTCCTGAATTATTTCCCTTAGCTTTTCGCAATGAGAAAGGCATTGTTGCAGTATATTTTGAAGCAGCAGCTGTCATTACCACCCTAGTACTATTGGGACAAATGCTAGAGTTAAAAGCGCGCGCGCAGACTGGTAGTGCGATTCAAGCTCTATTGAAATTAGTACCTGAGAGCGCACATCGCATTTTGCCAGATGGCAACATTGAAGAAGTTTCACTTGACGAGGTTCATCCAGGCGATTTACTGCGCGTGCGTCCGGGTGAAAAAATACCTGTCGATGGTGAAATACAGGAAGGTCATAGTCATGTTGATGAATCTATGGTCACAGGAGAGGCCATGCCGGTCATTAAAAAACCAGGTGCACCAGTCATAGGTGCCACAATTAACCAAACGGGCAGCTTTGTCATGCGAGCATTACATGTTGGCAGTGAAACAATGCTTTCACGTATTGTACAAATGGTGAGTGATGCTCAGCGTAGTCAAGCTCCCATACAACGGTTGGCAGATGGTGTGGCTGGGTGGTTCGTACCTATAGTGATTCTCATTGCCATACTGGCTTTTATTGTGTGGGCGGCTTATGGTCCACAATCTTCATTCAGTTATGGCCTTATTGCTGCAGTATCGGTATTAATGATTGCTTGCCCATGCGCATTAGGTTTAGCAACGCCTATGTCGATTATGGTTGGAATTGGTCAGGGAGCCAGAACTGGTGTACTGATTAAAAATGCTGAAGCACTTGAGCGCATGGAGAATGTAGATACGCTTGTACTAGATAAAACGGGAACCCTGACTCAAGGTCGCCCCAAACTGACGCGTATAGTGACGGCTGTTGGATTTGAAGAAGATGAGATTTTAAGTCTAGCAGCAGCCCTTGAATTCAACAGCGAACATCCTCTGGCAAACGCAGTTGTATCGGCTGCAACAGAAAAGAAAATACCGATCCCATCGATTTCTAATTTCAATGCTCCTACTGGAAAAGGCGTGACTGGGACTGTGAATGGCCGTCATGTTGCTATTGGCAATCTCCAGCTAATGAAAGAACAGAATGCTATGAATAACAGTTTACTATCTACCCAAGCTGATGAACTAAGAGCTGAAGGAGCGACAGTCATGTTTATTGCTGTGTCAGGAAATATAGCTGCTCTTTTAACTGTGGAGGATCCCATTAAAGCCAATGCCCCTGCTGCCGTTCGTGAGTTACAAAGAAGAGGGATTCACGTCATTATGCTTACGGGTGATAATAAAAAGACAGGGGAAGCAGTAGCCACTAAGATTGGAATAAAACAAGTCATAGCCGAGGTCAATCCTCAAGATAAAAGTCGTATTGTTGATGGGTTGAAAAACAAAGGTCATGTTGTTGCCATGGCAGGAGATGGGATCAATGATGCGCCAGCATTAGCCACGGCTGATATTGGTATTGCTATGGCCACAGGGACCGATGTCGCTATAGAGAGCGCGGGTATTACATTATTGCGCGGCGACTTAAACGGTATTATTAAAGCTCGATGTCTATCAGAAGCAACCATGCGAAATATCCGGCAAAACCTGTTTTTTGCCTTCATTTATAATATATTGGGAGTGCCAGTGGCTGCGGGCGTGCTTTATCCAATGACAGGATTACTCTTAAGCCCAATGATCGCAGCAGGGCAAAAACATGTGTGACTACAAATGAAGCAGTGATTATTTAATTGAAAAAATAATTCAAATTTCTCTTGACATAGTTTTAGTCATTTTGAATGTTAAAACAACAGGGTCAATAA
>JAKBCM010000073.1 GCA_021807845.1 Pseudomonadota bacterium | reverse complement strand
AAAACGGGATGCATCCATTTCTGCCTCGTAAAAAGCAGTAATAGATCAAAATCAGATCCACGTGTCAATAGTTTTGTGCAAAAAATTAATTTAGAAAGTTACTGCGGAATGACGGTTTAATAGGAAGATGCAGAACATTTTCTGTTAACTGATGATTTTGATTAAAAACAAAATTTGAATGGGGTGTAAATTCTTCTGGTAATCCGACAGGTGCTGGTGGGAGTAAGCTCTTATCCGCTTCCATTTCTGAATACTGAAAGGGTTTGGGGATATGAGCAAGATAGGGATACTGTTTGACAAGTGTTTGAATGGTTAATTTGTTTTGATGAGAGGGGTTAACTATTCGATGAGTCACATATTCATCGGCAGAGAGATGGGGTTTATGAAAACAAGCCGTTTCGATTTTGCGCTCGGGCGTCCTTATTCTTGGTAAATGGTCATCATAGGATAGCGTACGATGATCATGAATTTGTATGGACTGAGTCTGTCCTTTGACCTGAGCATAGTATTTTTTAATTTTCTCTATCTTTTGTTTTTTATCATGATGAAGATAGATATATTCTAATCCTATCCAAGACTGAATATCAGGTCGAAAGGGAGGTCTTATAAACCAAGATAGTTGATGTCTATTGCGAATCATTTCTACTTTTTTCAACAATTTTATCAGCCAATATCTAAGCAGTCCCATTCTTTTTCCTTACCAATTGTCCACAACCTGAGTCTGTGTCTCTCCCCTTACTTTTAACGACCATGACTTCAATGTTGTTTTTTAAAAGAATATCTCTAAATTGATCTACTTTTTTTTGTAAAGGTCTTTGATAAACAAGTTCCGGGATAGGGTTATAGAGAAGAAGTTGCACCCTAAAAAGATGAGGTGGTGTAATGAGCTTCATAAAATCTATAGCATGCTGTTCTGAATCATTAAAATCTCTGATCAATAAGTAGCTGAGATTCACGAAGGTCTGTCGTTTTTGCGCAAATATCTTGCATGCATCCATCAGTTGGCTCAATGGGTATTTTTTGGAGATGGGCATGATTTTCAGTCGTTCAGTATCATAAGGTGAATGAACGGAGACAAATAGATCAAGGTCATGGTTTGGATCATTGGCCAATTTGAGAATGTTGGGAATGATTCCTACCGTAGAAACGCTCATCTTATTCAAAGTGGGGTAGGTATTCTGTACCTTCTCATAAAATATCATGACATTTTCGTAATTGAGCATGGGCTCACCCATGCCCATGAGGGCAATATGAAAATGATCTTGGTCATTGATTTTATTTTGTTTGATTAAATCTGTGCGAATGAGTTGTATTTGTTCGGTTATTTCATCAGCGCTCAGATTTGCTGTAAAGCCATTGAGCCCCGTTGCGCAAAAACGACATTGTAATGCACATCCTGCTTGAGTCGAGACACAGATGGTGTAACTATATCGTGGTGTTGTTTGAAACGGTAATTTAAAAAAAACAGCCTCAAACTCTGCTCCAGCAGGATTACTAAATGCGTATTTTAAAGTTCCATCTTTAGATTCTACATAATCGATCATCGTTAGCATGATGGAATCCTATTTAAAAAAGAAAACTGCGCCCACCCCCATTTTATGTCGTCCTCTGTGCCTCAGCCCCCTTTGACTCTTGTTCATCTGTCAATCTGCGCTCAAATCTGACTTTTCACCAAGCTTCAAGACTTGTGATTAAGAGACAGGCCCCTTCGGGGCATACATCATTCTATGTATTAAATATAGTTCATATGTTACTTTGGCAATACGATTTGTATGTTAATCCCTTTGATCGTAGGACTTTTGATTGTATCACGAAGATAATCAATCAGTGAAACATCGACCACTTGCCCATGTGTAGATGAAGCCTCTCGAAAAATAAGCACATCTTTCTTCCAAAAGGCGAACCCTAAATGTGAAATATTTAAGTGAGTACCTATTTGGGGGGTCAAGTCCCAATTAGGACGAACAATTTCGATGATAGCGGCATTCGGGATCTGGTGAAATAGGTATGGATTGGCTTGTCCATTTCTATCAAACAAAATGCTTAGTGGTATATAGGGAATAGTAGAGGTGCTTTTTGGTAATTGAGCGCCCTCTTGTTGTAAAGTATGGAGACGCTTTTGTTTTTGTTTTGCATCGAGGCCTTGAATATGGATCTGAGTGTCTGTCATATGCTGATACCATGCAGGCTTATCGATCAGGGCGCGAGCAAAACGGGCAACTTCTTTGTTGTTTTTATCTCGAATGGTTGTTGTAATGTCTTTTACAAAGCCTTGGCGTTGGTTATTTCGATTCCAATCAAGACAAGTAAAATGATTGCGGGATGTAAAGGAAACCAGACCATTGCGGTAACGAATTTGGTTCATCATGTGTTTAAATTGCATTTGGTCAGTAGCAATTGCTAAAGCCAGGACTGTATCCACAAAGGTTTCACAGTCAAAAGCATCAGTACGATAAAGAGGGGATTGGTCATAATGGCCTTGTGCTCCTTCTCCCAAAGAACCGAGGAGATAAGGTTTGCCTAAAAATGCCCTGCTGATGCGTTCAATACGCGTGGACATGTCAGGAATCGATTGATTCTTAAGGTGGTGGTAGAGCTGAGTGATGTCTTGATTCGCCTGTTGTTCTTGGTTTTCGGCGAAAAGTGGCGATGATAGAAAAATGAAAAAGATGAAAAGAAGTGGTTTGAAAAAATGGAGATGATGTATCATGTTGAGTTGCTTCCTATTACAAAAAAATACAAGTTAGTTTGTCATAACAACATAGAAACGTCACGTTTCTTGGGAGAGTAAGGTGCTTAATGCTATCTGGTTAGCCATGATATTCATATCTGTGATTGTGGGCGGGATTCTTGGGCGAATTGATTTGGTGGTGCAATCAGTTACCAATTCCGCAAAGCTTGGGTTTGAAATCGCGCTTGGATTGGCTGGTGTCTTATCGCTTTGGCTAGGGATCATGGGAGTTGCATCGGAGTCTGGTTTGGTGAGTGTGCTTTCTCGGGCTTTAAGGCCTATCATGCGTCGTCTTTTTCCTGAAGTTCCAGTAGATGATCCTGCTATGGGCGCGATGTTGATGAATATCTCGGCAAACATGTTAGGGCTTGCAAATGCCGCTACACCCTTTGGATTACAGGCAATGAAGGAGTTGCAACGATTGAATACCCATATTCATACGGCAAGTAATGCCATGTGTACTTTTTTGGCTATCAATACCTCAAGTGTGCAACTCATTCCAGCCACCGCGATTGCAATATTAGCTGCAAATGGTAGTTTGCACCCAACCAGTGTGATTGTGACCTCCATGTTTGCTTCCTCTATTTCAACCCTTGTTGCGATTATTTCTGTAAAACAACTCGCCAAATTACCCATTTATCGTATAAAAGATGCGGATAACTTATGAATTCTATTGCTAATCAACTCTCCAATTGGTTCCTACTGGCCTTCGTCGTTGGTATCCCTTTTTATGGGGTTTTAAAAAAAATCAACGTTTTTGATGCCTTTATTGTGGGAGCAAAACAAGGGTTTGAGACCAGTGTCAATATCATCCCTTACTTGGTGGCCATGTTGGTGGCCATAGGCATGCTTCGTGCTTCGGGTTTTTTTGAGTTGCTCAACCAGTTTTTTGCCCCCCTTCTCTCAGCGATTGGCATGCCTTCAGAGCTTCTACCTCTAGCACTGATTAGACCTTTTTCAGGGAGTGCAGCAACTGGGGTGATGGCTGAATTAATTCATGAGCATGGTGGTGACTCATTTATTTCAAAGACGGCTGCAACGCTCATGGGAAGTACAGAAACAACTTTTTATGTGATTGCTGTCTATTTTGGTGCAGTCGGTATTAAACGGACGCGTCACGCCATTCCCGCAGGGTTATTGGCCGATTTTGCAGGTGTTGTAGCTACGCTTGTGATCTGTCGGTATTTTTTTATAGGATGAAGAACGTTCAAAGCCCAATTGTCAACCCAAATTGTTCTAATTGGTTATCTCGAAGTATTTTTAGGCGTACTTATCTCTGTTAAATCTGCACTTGCTTGGCATCGTTTTAACATTTCATCAGGAACAACAGACTTAGGGCCGCTCGATTCCAACATATATCTTCGTAGCGCTTCATGCTCATATTCCATTTAGGACTCTTTATATTTCAGTATAGATCACGCATGGTTATTATTAGGGTGTGGTGACAATGCGGTTGAGCTTATATAAGACGCCTAGGCGGTATCTGCTGATTTCTTCCCAATAGCAGCGAGGCTTGCATCCTCATAGAGTTTTAATTGAGCCAGGAGTGTGTTTGAACGGGCAAGAAAAGAAGCCAGTTCACGCTTTGATACAGGAGCTGCGCGAGGTAATAGCACTGTGGACGGATTTTTGGGTTGATGATTGATATGTAGCTCGTAGTGACAATGAGGGCCTGTGGCTAATCCTGATTGTCCTACGTATCCAATCACCTGCCCACGCTTGACGCGATCTCCTTTTGCCAATCCTTTTTGAAACTTGAGTAAATGGCCATAGATAGATGAATAAGTTTTGTCATGAACCACTTTCACCATATTGCCATATCCATTTTGGCGGCCAATCATGGCCACACGACCATTACCGGTTGCATGGACGGGTGTTCCTATTGACGCTGCCAAATCAACTCCTCGATGAGGCCGACTATAATGTAGGATAGGATGTTTTCTTGATAAGCTATAGGTTGAACTGATATGACTAAATTGGATGGGATAGCGTGAAAATGCTTTTTTTAAGCTCTCGCCTTTGGGAGTGAAGTAATCGACATCTCCTGAAAGACTTTCATGTCGAATCGCTTGATACCGTTTGCCGCGATTGGTATAGGTGACCGCAAGGATATCACCTGTACTCACCAATTTATCATCAATATAATTTGCCTCATAGAGGATAGTAAATTGATCACCCACACGGATGTCTTTGATAAAATCAATCTGCCAATTGAAAATGTCAGACATTTGTCTGATAAGGCTATAGGGAATGTGCATGCGCTTTGCAGTACCATATAGAGAGCCACGAACGGTAGCGGTGACATAATCTTGATGACTATCCATCTTGCGCGACTTAATCTTAGCGGCGTAATTTTTACCCTCGCGAGAGACTACAAGAAATTGGGTTGTTGAAATTGGAAAAACGAGTTTTTCCAATACTTGGTTTTCTATGAGCAGTTGTATTTGTTGATTAGGTTTTAAATTTGCTAATTTTTTTGCATGTGGATTGTTGTTTAAAACAGCCTGTAGGGTTTGACGACTGAGGCCTGCTTTTTTAAAAACGCTAGCTAAGGAATCGCCCGCATGCGTTTCAATGATTGTCCACGCATTTTCTTCAGGCGAGGGATTGGTATCGTCTTCATCTGAATTCATTTCAGGAAGTGACAATGGTTTATTCGCATAGTGCGCGGCTTTTTTATAAAAGTGACCATTGATCAGAAAATAAGAAATAACAATAGAAGCCATTAAACCAATAAAGGCTAATAATAGCGAAGGCTTGGCAGATTTTTTTTGTATGACTTTTGGTCGTTGGTGCATTTATGCTCTAGCCGGAACAATTTATCCGGGCTAAGATACCCGCAGTATGGAGTTAGGTCAATCATTAAAAAAGGTTTTGCTGCTATGACAAATGAAGAAACAATGTGTAATGACTTGCTTCGGGGCATTGAAGAAGTGCTTCCAGAGCATGAATTTAAGAAAAAATTAGAAAAGGGTAAATCTTTAAAAATAAAGGCAGGCTTTGATCCTACGGCGCCTGATCTTCATATTGGCCACACAGTTTTGATCAATAAACTGCGACAATTCCAACATTATGGACATGAAGTCATTTTTTTGGTCGGTGATTTTACTGCGATGATTGGTGATCCAACTGGAAAGAATGTGACTCGCACTCCGTTGACAGAAGATGAGGTTATCGAAAATGCTAAAACATATCAACACCAAGTGTTTAAAATTCTTGATCCAGAAAAAACAACCGTTGTGTTTAATTCCCAATGGTTAGGTCGGATGGATGCGGCAGATATGATAAGGTTGGCTGCGACTCACACCGTTGCAAGAATGTTAGAAAGAGATGATTTTCATAAGCGCTACACCACAGGGCAACCGATTGCGATTCATGAATTTCTATATCCTTTGCTACAAGGATATGATTCATTAGAACTCAAAGCAGATATTGAATTGGGGGGGACGGATCAAAAGTTTAACTTATTAATGGGGCGTGAATTACAAAAGCATTATGGTCAAGAGCCGCAAGTGGTGATGATGACTCCTTTAATAGAAGGGTTAGATGGTGTAAAAAAAATGTCAAAATCTCTTCATAATTATGTCGGGATTGCTGAAGACGCGGACATGATGTTTGGGAAACTGATGTCCATTTCAGATGAGCTCATGTGGCGATACATCGATTTACTCAGTTTTAAAAGCACTAGAGACATCGCTGCTATGAAAAAGTCTGTGGCAGAGGGACTCAATCCACGCGATGTAAAAATAGAGTTTGCAAAAGAAATAGTCACTCGATTTCATCATAAGAAAGATGCAGAACTTGCACATCAGTCATTTGTGCAGCGTTTTCAACAAAAAATATTACCCGAAGATCTTGAAACGGAAATGATTGCTTATGAACCTATGAGCAGTATCGCCCAACTTTTAAAACAGGCCAATTTGACCAAAAGCACGTCTGAGTCAATTCGTTTGATTAATCAAGGTGCAGTAAAAATTGATGGTGAGCGCATTGATGATCCTTCATTGAAGTTAGAGCTTGGCCATACTTATATAGTGCAGGTAGGTAAGAGGCGCTTAGCTAAGTTAAAATTACAGTAACCATCTGTTATACCATGAGCACAGAACTGAACCGAACCGTGATGGTCACGGTTCGGTTCAGTTCTGTGGAAGCTCGGACGCATGATGAATCGGATGCATGACAGATCATCCGCCCGCTAAAAAAAACGCACTAAATTCTAAAAAAAGCAGTAAAAATAGATTGACAAGCAAGGATAGATGAGTAGAATACGCTGCACGCCTTAAGGGTGAG
>JAKBCM010000072.1 GCA_021807845.1 Pseudomonadota bacterium | reverse complement strand
TCTCCCTGAGAGCATGTAATGGCTAAAGAATATGCAAAAAGACATTCAGCGCCCCGAAGAGCTGGGGCCTCAAAGCAATTACTACTGGTTGTAGTCAGTTTTTTATTGGGTTATTTGAGTGCCTCTGTTTTTGATTTCAATAGTGTTAAAAATTGGGTCAATACACAACTTCTTTCTGAGCAAATGGGTAAGGTAGCCATGAATACACCGCCCAAACCTGTTGAATTGCCTAAGCCTAAATTTGAATTTTATACACTTCTCGCTAATGATAATTCAAATCCCACAAACCAGGCTAAACCCTCAACCCCCACCGCTTCTACAGCAACTGCAGAAGCCAAGTCTCCACCCAAACCCGCCACTGTCACAACCGCTACGGCCACCGCTCCTAACCCCACAACCCCACTCCCTATTGTGGTCAGCGCAAAACCAGTCCCTATGCCCTCGGCCAAGAGTAAAGAAGCTTATCTGGTACAAGTTGCTGCATTTAAAAGCATGCAAGAAGCGGCACGAATGAAAGCGGCTTTGGTGCTTAAAGGATTTACAGTGAATATTACCCCAGGTGGCGAGCAAAAAAATGCGTGGTATCGCGTGAGTATTGGTCCATTCGCTTCTCGAACAGATGCACTCAAAGCACAAGGGGATGTCGCTCGAACGGAGCATATCGTCGGAATGATTCGCAAAATGGATGGTTAAGATCTTGTTGACCAGCACCTATTGTTTTTCCCTACCAGGCATTACTTGTGCAAATTGTGTGAAGCCAGTAGAAGAAGCATTGAAAGCCTGCAAAACCATTCCGATTGAGCAATTTGCTGTTGAAATTGTTGAAAAAAAATTGACAGTCATCGTCATCAATGATGAAAGGCCTCCTGAAGAGATTCGTCGCAGGTTAGAAGAGTTGCTGCAAGATATTGGGGTTGATTCTGAATTCATTGATTTAAAACCGATGCTTCCTCCTGATTCTCTATGGTCCTCTATTAAAAATGTAC
Organism: Pseudomonadota bacterium; assembly: GCA_021807845.1. Next base: position 6,036 of record JAKBCM010000072.1, on the reverse strand, counting down.
TTCTTTCTCATTGGGTTTTAGGAAGCCTTGGCGTCTCAGTCGGTGCGGTTTTTTTGCTCCTCATGATGTTTATGCCAGTGGTCCCTATGGCTGGGATGATTGCTATGGCAGCCATCAGTATTCCTTTGACCTTGGCCTTAGGGGCAGAATCCTATCAGGATGCGGCAAAAAAGCTCGTAAAAACACGAGCGCTTACCATGGATACTTTGTTTACAATAAGTACCTTAACGGTGATTACAGTATCGATAGCTGCCTTTTTTTTCCCGTGGTTGCCCATGCTCTTTGATGCAGGATTGTTGATTTTTGGGTTTCGCCATATTGGTTTTGGCATTGAGGACTCTATTAAACAAGCGATTGGTCTTGAGGCACGATTCAAAGATCGAGCGCCAAGCAAAGTAAAGGTTTGGGTTGATGGAAAAGAAACAGAGCAGGTACTGGAAAATATAATGCCAGGCGATGTCTTAATCCTTCAACCAGGGGATATGATTCCACTAGATGGGAGCTGTGAAGAAGCGTGTGACATCTTTGATACCATTGTGACAGGCTCGATGCTTGGGCGACAAGCAGCCAAAGGAGAGTCTTTGCTGGCAGGCATGTCCCTTCTGCCTGGGGGGGACCCTGTGCATTTCAGAGTTTCGGCTGGCGCTAAAGAGTCTTATTTGGCAAGGCTTGATGACAGTTTAGAACGTGCTCATTTTGAAAAAGCACCATTGGAAACGGCTACAAACAAAACTTTGCAGTATTTTATTCCTGCAGTTATTATTTTTGCGATTGTATCTTTGCTGGTGATTGGTCACTTCTTTACCCTTGCTTTGGCCATACAATGTGCCATTGCAGTCCTTGTTTCGGCTTGTCCTTGTACACTTGGGTTTATCACACCACTTGCGGTGAAAATTGGAATGAATAAGGCAGCTGAATATGGGGTACAGTTTAAAAGTGCTAAGACTATGCAAGAGGCAGAACAAATCGATAGTGTTGTGTTTGACTTGAACGGTACTTTAACGCTAGGAATGCCAGTCGTAAGAAGATATAGTGTATTGCCAGATATGAACATCAGTACCCACGAATTATTGTCTTACTTTTTTTTGCTGGAAAAAGAAAGATCTCATCCGATAGCCAAAGCTATTTGCCAATATACTCAAGATCACCATATCTCACCTCCAAAACACTGGGAAACTCTCCCAATCAAACAGTCAAACCATTCTGGTGTTGCTGCCGTTATCAATGGAGAGTCTTATGTGCTTGGCAATCAACATATGATGAATGAAATAGGGATTAAGACTCTAAACGTACCATCCAATGAGCAGTTAGAGGCTGGGGATACAGTTGTCTATCTTGCTCGGGGTAAAACATTGCTAGGTTATATGATATTAGCAGACAAGCTGCGTCCCAATGCAAAATATACCATTGAATCACTCAGAGCGCTGGGCAAGGAAGTCTATCTTTGTACAGGAGCTGATGAAGCGACAGCATATCGTTATGCAAAGACGCTTGATATCCCTCTTAAGAATGTTCAAGCAGGTTGTATGGGAGCGGAAGCCACTCCTCCTTTGATAGATAAAATAAGCTATATTGATCAATTAAAGCAACAGGGACAAAGAGTTGCGATGGTTGGGGATGCTGCAAATGATGCGTTGGCGATTGCGATGAGTGATTTTGGAATTGCAGTGAAATCACAAGGTGCTGATGAGATGACGCTACAGCAAGCGGGAGCTGTGATTCAGAGTGGATCTTTATTGCCTGTGGTCAATACCTTTGCCATTGCGAAGCAAACGGTTGACAATGTGAAACAAAATTTATGGTTGAGTTTGGGTTATAACATTGGGGCTGTGTTATTGGCGAGTGGGTTGTTGTTAACCATCGGATTGGTGTTAAATCCAGGGGTCGGAGTGATGTTAATGATTTTACAAACCGCTTTGGTATTATATAGCGCTTATTGTTTTAAAAATAAAAAATTAACACACCTAGAGCATTTGGAAGAAGAGCCGGAGTATCCCTTGGGTACTTATCATCAGTTGACTTCTGCCATGCCATCTTTGGGTATGAAACCATCTTTAAGCAATGATGATAAGAGTAGTCATCAAGTCACAATAGCTTCTGGCTCATTATTTGAAAAGTCAGAAAATCAAAACCACGATGGGTTAGCTCTGGCCTGTACGGTTCTGTCTAACGGGTTATTGTGACAGAAACGTTTCCTGCATTTTTGATGGCATGGGGTTTGCTCACACTGACGGTCAAGGCATTGACTTTAAATTCTTCTTTGATGAGGGTTGCGAGGCATTCTGCTACGGTTTCAATGAGGGAGAATTGATTGGATTCAAGATAAGTGGTGACTCGGTGACATAACTTATCATAATCAATGGTCTTTTCTAACTCATTATGACAGGTTGAGAGATCGATTTGGATGGTTAGATCGATGAGCAAACGTTGTAAAATTCGTTGTTCCCAATCGTGGATGCCAATATGGGTTTTTACTAAAAGCGCTGATATTTGCAGGGTATCCATGCGTATTCATCCTAAATCAATGCGACAGCCATGTGTTTGTACAGGGTGTAGATAATGGGCAGCCTTGATGGAGCGCAGCGCAATCAAGGCTGCCATGGCTTATTCAAGAATAAAAGCACATGGAATATTCGCACCCATTTGTACCGCCTTTATACCATAAATCCTCAAGTATGTTAAAATTCTCTTTCCGATGAGTATACCTCCCATATTTAGCCCAATGGTGTTTTATGTTTGATCCCACCCAGTCTGTATTGATACAGAGCCTTAAAAGAAAACCTGTGCCTTATACCCCCGTGTGGATGATGCGTCAAGCGGGAAGATATTTGCCAGAATATCGTGAAGTGCGCCAAAAAGCGGGTGATTTTTTATCCATGTGTAAAAATCCAGAATTGGCTTGTGAAGTGACATTACAACCGCTGAGGCGTTTTCCACTCGATGCAGCTATTTTATTTTCAGATATTTTGACGATACCTGATGCATTGGGGTTGGGTCTTTATTTTAAGGAAGGGGAAGGGCCTTCTTTTGAGCGGCCTATCAGTCATCCTGATCAGGTTGAGGCCCTATCTCCCTCGTCAATCATGGAGAAATTGGGTTATGTGATGGCAGCGGTTCGTTTGATTCGACAAGAGATGCCAGCTCACTTACCATTGATTGGTTTTTCAGGCAGCCCATGGACACTGGCTTCTTATATGGTTGAAGGGAAATCCAGTCGAGATTTTAAGTCTATCCTGTCATTCATGTATACGAACCCTCTTGCTACCCATCAGTTATTAACGAAATTGGCGGCTATGGTCAGTTGGTATTTAGAGGAACAAATTCTTGCTGGGGCCAATGTTTTGATGATATTTGATACCTGGGGTGGGGTGTTGACTACTCCAAATTATCTTGATTTTTCATTGCATTATATGACAGATATTGTGCGTACCCTAAAAATAAAATATCCAGATATTCCTCTCATCTTATTCACCAAAGGCGGTGGATTGTGGTTGGATCAAATCGCATCAAGTGGTTGTGATGCAATGAGTTTGGATTGGACCATCGACTTAGGTAGGGCGCGAAGAGCCATCGGTCAGAAAGTGGCTTTACAAGGTAATCTTGATCCATCGGTGCTTCTCACCAACAAGAGCTGTATTCAACGGGAAGTTCAAAAAGTACTCACCTCTTATGGGCATGGGCCCGGACACGTGTTTAATTTAGGGCATGGCATCACCCCAGATGTACCCCCAGACCATGTTGCTATAATGGTGGATGCAGTTCATGAATATAGTTCTCGATGACTAACATGATAAAAAAAAGCGCTTTTAAACCAGCTTGGTGGCTAAGGAACACACACCTTCAAACTTTGTATCCAACGCTTACGCGAAGGCTGTTACCTCCTATTGACTCTCATGAACGTTTTGAACTCCCTGACGGTGATTTTATAGATTTGGCATGGGCTACTCATGGATTGGCAAATGATACGCCGTTGGTGGTTGTATTGCATGGGTTGGGTGGAGATAGCAACTCAACTTATGTGGCAGGCCTTCTTCATGCGGTGAATCGCTCTGGTTGGCGCGGGGTATTGATGCATTTTCGTGGTGCAAGTCATGAGCCAAATCGGTTGCCGCGAGCCTATCATTCTGGAGATACCGGTGATGTGGATTGTTTGTTACGTGCCTTAAGAGAGCGAGAACCTAAGACCAAAATAGCCATTGTTGGTGTATCCTTGGGTGGAAACGTTTTGCTCAAATGGTTGGGTGAAGAAGGCAAGCAATCTTTAGTAGAGGCAGCCGTTGCCGTATCAGTGCCCTTTGAATTGAGATTGGTCGCTGATAGAATCAATCAAGGATTTTCGCGAGTATATCAATCTTATTTATTAAAGCGTTTACGAAAAGTATTTGCCAGAAAACTAAAACAGCACCCTGAATGTTTGCCAGAAGCTATCCATCAAATGGAGTTATTGCGATGTTTTTGGACGTTTGATGATAAAATCACCGCACCTCTTCATGGTTTTCCCCATGTTCATGCTTATTATCGAGAGGCCAGTTCTCGCCAATATCTCATTCATATTGCGACCCCGACTTTAATCATTCACGCATTAGATGATCCATTCATGACGCCCAATGTGATTCCACGTGCTGATGAATTGTCAGACGCTATCACCTTAGAAGTGAGCCCCAAAGGAGGACATGTTGGTTTTATCACAGGTTCTATTCCTGGAAAGCCGGTGTATTGGTTGGATCAACGCATTCCAGAGTTTTTAAAAAAATATTTGAAATCGATTGATTCCTAACTTTATAGGTTGTTACAAATAACCTATAAATCCGCACCCCCGTACAAAAATTTAAGGATCAGAGCTTTTTCGTACGGGAGACAGCTGGAGAAGAGCTATTGTAGGTTAATTGTATAAGAATAAGTATTAAACCCATCATAATTGGTTCCCAGATAAGTCAACCCATTACAAGCAGCACTCACTATGGGATGATTCATATAAGGGCCATCTTTGATGTCTAGAACACACCAGTTGGCATAATCATAAGCGACAGTCACGTGGGCATAACCGGCTTTGCATTGTCTAGAGTCTCTAAGAACAAAGCTCCTTGGGCCGACAAATTCTAAAAACAGATCTTGTTCACTATATCCACTCACGATATAAATCCCAGGGTGAGCAGTATTATTTAGGTGAAAGTAATCTTTATAACCACAAACGTTTTCTTCTGCTTGGGCGTTCAACACAAAAAAGCTGCAAATTGCTAATAATATCCATTTTTTCATTTTGAGAGGGCCTTATTTTTATTAAAGAAAGGTGTGAGTTCCTCATCGGAGCTACGATGAGGGATTATAGAGAAACCATATGTATTTAACAATCATTGTGGCAATCTCAAATTCATTCAGTCATAAATTAAACGAGATTTGATAAAAATAAAGCTATTAAGTGGTTTTTCAACGTATGGCTCAATCTGTTATCACATCCTACCTCATCCCGAACTTGCGAGGGATCTCTAAAATGTGGCACCATGCAAGCATTAGGAGATCCCTCACGTTGTTCGGGATGACGTAGGGCAAGCTCTGATCCTTGAGCGGATAACATTTTAAATGGATTTGAAATGCAATCAAAAAAGCATTGGGCAAAGTCTGTCGTTATGGATCTGCTTGCAGCAGCAGATATTACGATAAATGGTGATGATCCATGGGATATTCAGGTTCACAACGAAACATTATATCAACGCGTGCTTAGTGAAACTGAGTTGGGTCTGGGGGAGTCCTATATGGATGGTTGGTGGGATTGTCAGCGGATCGATTTGTTCATAGCAAGGCTCCTTGAATCTAAAATTGAATCTAAAATCAAAATACCTCCTCATTTGGCACTGCACATGCTTCGCACCAAACTATTCAATTATCAAACCAAAAGACGTGCTATTCAGGTAGGTCTCAAACATTATGATTTGGGTAATGATTTATTTCAAAATATGCTTGATAAAGGAATGAATTATACGTGTGGGTATTGGAAAAGAGCGAAAACATTGGATGAGGCAGAAGAGGCTAAATTAG
>JAKBCM010000071.1 GCA_021807845.1 Pseudomonadota bacterium | reverse complement strand
ATGCCAAACTCCCTTCGTACTATTGCTTTTTAAAGACACATTTCCTACGTCTACTTTCCCTAATTTGAGCACATCAACACTTATTTCTAAATTGGGAATATCTATGGGTTTGAGATCTAAAGTATCTATTTGACTAGAAAGGTTGGTTCGAGAGTACTTCGGTAAATAAATTCGTGAAAAATGCCCAGTTAAACGATGAGAAGAAGGCTGGTACTGTATGTCTCCAGCCATATCATGCTGTACAAGTTTAACAGACCAAGTGTCCTTAGCACTTTGATTTGCTTTGATTGCAACGTCTGGATACTTTTTACCCCAGAGAATCACATTGCCAAAGGTCATATCAACCCCTTCTATCCCACCCATCTGCGTCAAAGAGGCAGGATTGGTCGAGAATTTGGACCAGATATTACGCCATTTTTCGACATCTAATGAAGGCAAAGCACCGACTATCTGTAACCCAGGTTGATTTTGAGGCGCTGCATCTCCACCCCCTAAGCGTATCTCCCCTCTATCCAAAACAAACCCATTTTTCTTAACCAGAAATAACAGATCACTGCTGAGTTTGTTAGCGTATTGAGAACGCAATCTCAATGCCTTTTCTGGATTAAAATCAGCCAATATCGTCAAAGGAGCCGTTTCATCGGATCTTTTGCCAAATGGAGAAGGCAAGTCGATACTCACGCCTTTTAAAGAAGAGTGCATTTCCATTTTATCTAAATCATTCGGATTTTCGGTAAACGTGATTTTACTCTTGACTTTCAACTGCCCGTCCATCACAGAGAAAACAGGTAGATCAAATTTTTGACGAAGAAAATCGATGCTGGTTTTGCCCTGAATGTTCACTTCAGTACCTTTCTCAGGCTTCTTTAAGGATTGGATCTCTATCGATATGGGCTCACCTAACAATCTTGCTTTCAAAGGACTTAAGCTCACGCCATGCTCATCAAAATACAATGTTCCTGACAATTGAGTCAGTTCAATATCATTCAAAATATGATGAAAAATAATGGGGTTATTGTTAAATAAAATGGCGCCATGAGCTAATACTTCATCATTTTCCGGATAAAGAGGGGCTTCAAGGTTTAAATCCAAAGCCACCGATCCACCTATTTCTAAATTATTTAATTTCGATAAATACTTCTTTAAAGGACTTTTTAATACATAGGATTCGACCTTATGGGCAGAGGCTTCAACTTGACCATGGAGTAATAAATTTTCCCTATTGAGTCCAATGTCTGCTATATTCAAATTGACCTTAGAAACATCTATATCGTCTAATTGTGCATGAAACACATCGAGCTCAAGATCTCGTTTATTGACCACCAAATACCCTTCAATCTCTTTGATGATAGGCCATCCTTTATGGAAATATAAATCCGTGCCACTTAAGCGGCTCTTTATTTTGAATTCTCCCGGACCTTTTTCAAATGGAAAGTCAGCCCAAGGTCCACTCAGCTCAAGTTCTGCATGAAGCTTGTCAATTCGTTTGATGTCATGATGTATCCAACGACTTAATTTACGCTTACCTGTGATATTTGGAATATATGACAGCCATTGTTCAGCATTGCTGGCTGATAGTTGTGCACGTAGTTGCACGGTTCGATTCGTCGTTGAAAAAGCATCATCCATTGCACCTTGTGCACTGAACACAAAATCAGGATGAGTTAAAATGAAACGGTCCATATGAATGTTCAAACCATGTTCCGATTCCTTCCAAATAAACGCTGCATTCGCTTGATTAAAAGTAACAGGAGACAGTCCGCTCCCTGGTGCAAGTATTGTCTCTTCTCCATCAATCTCCAGACGACCCTCTGTGGGTTGCCAACTGACTGCGCCAGAAATATTTTTGACAAGTGGAAGCGCCCCCTTGGCATCCCAACTCAAAGGAGAAAATCGCGACAAAACATAGTCAACATGCCCATTATTTATGTCAATTTGGGTGTTATGCAACACACCGCGAGGTTTAATCGCAAGGACAGGTTGCATTATTTCAGGCCATTTGATGTTGCTGGCCAATATGGGCTCTAACAACAGATTTTCGACAAAGATGTGGTAAGATTGTGATGATTGTTGATGATTGATGAGTAAGGAATTTTCAGGCCACATCGTATCACCCGTTCGTAACTTGATATGATCCCCCAGAAACGTCCAACCCTCTTTTGTTGGCCTCCATGCCAAATTGGCTTTTACCGATTGAATCAATTGATCACTGGAAAAAGTAGTATGACTCCATACCACATTGCGAAAATTAAGCTTCGTCTGGATATTTGAAATGTGGCCTTTCATCCAATCAATCCACACTTCAAAGTTACCTTTTCCTCCTTGAAAATGATAAGGAGCGTCTGGGAAAAAATATTGCCATTGACTCGGTAAAAACTGATGAATAGAAAAATAGGCTTCCCCACTGATCTTATTTAATGCCGAAGGGTTTAAATACAGATCGGCTAAAACAGTCAGTTTTGTCGCCAAAGTTTGGGCTAATTTGGCTTCTCCTTTTAAGCGATAATGTCCATTGTAATTGACTGCGGTGAGATTGAGTGAACTGAGTGGCAACAAAGAACCATCGTTCAAATGAACCATAGCAGATACATTTTTAATCATGATTTTTTGCTGATCTAACAGCCAAGCTAAGACTGGTAAATACAGATCAGGATTAAGGGTTGCTGCTTCATTGTCTAGCCGTAATCCGTCAATTTGCCAACGATCTTTGATTTGACGCAACGTCAAATGAACGTCATCAATATAAAGAATGCCTGGTTGAATATGCCAATGCCAGAGCGAACTAAATAGGTTAATGCCAACTAATAATTTAGATAACTGCAACACCTTTTCTTGACTATCCAGTACTTTAACCTGATTGAGTTTTAATACAGGTTCAAACCAGTACCAACTGGTTTCCATGGTATTAATGATCACAGGTTGTCCAATGAGGGCTGATAAATGTTTTTCAACATCTCCCTTATATTGCTTAGCCCATGGAGTCATGGCACGGAATAAGCTAAACACAATAGCCAAGATGATCAACAAAATAGCGAAAAACACCCAACATTTTTTCAGAAATCGGACAAAGTACTTCATCAATATGGTTCTTGCCCCTTCCTTCATTGCTCCACCACATCGACCCCTTTGGGTACTTTAAATTGAAACAGAGTAGGCTTTAAGCGTAAATTATTCTTGATGCGATTCAATGTCACCTCAGTGTGCTGACCTAATTGGTCAAATAGCTCAATTTTTCTTAATTCATCACCAACAAAAACCAAAGTGACCTGTTGGAAGTTGGCCTTTTTAGATTTGGCTTGTAAATCAAAATAATCCTGATGATTTTTTTGATAAGCAGTCACCTCAAAATCACGGGCAATGGTATTGTCATACCCACTTAAAAATAAAGCGGCGGTTCCCCCCAATCCTTTGTCTTGCTTTTTAACCGTAACCTGTTCTAAGTCAATATCATAAATCCATACATGTTGACCATCAGCAATCACCCATTGTGCCATTGGCTTTTTGGATTCCCAACGAAAATGCCCAGGCCGAGACAAGGCCATGGTTCCAGAGGAATGAGAAACTTCTCTGGTATGCGCCCGAACGACTTGATCAAACGAAGCACTCATGGTGTGAATTGAGTTTAATTTTGACTGTAACCTATCCGTGGCGGAATCACAAAAAATCTGATTTGCCCAGATGAGCCCAAGTATGAACAGCACTTTTCTCATAAATCCTCACTGACAGAAGGCGCCAAAACATCGCGAAAACCTCCATCCAGAGGTCCCACAATACCTGTTCGTTCCATCTCTTCAACAAGCCGGGCTGCGCGATTATAGCCAATTTTTAGTCGCCGTTGCACAGCAGAAATGCTCGCTTTACGAGATTGAATCACAAACTCCACCGCTTGATCATAAAGCGGATCCATTTCTTCTGTAGATTGGCCTTCATCCCCCATCATACCATCTATCCCCTCACCAAAATTTCGGGTGATTTCATCAATATATGCAGGTTGACCTCGAGCACGCCAATCATCAGCCACACGATGAACTTCTCTATCATCCACAAATGCGCCATGCACCCGAAGCGGTGCGCCTGTTCCAGGTGCTAAAAACAACATGTCACCATGTCCAAGTAATTGTTCAGCCCCTTGCTGATCAAGAATGGTACGTGAATCAATTTTTGATGAGACTTGAAAAGAGATGCGAGTCGGAATATTGGATTTGATAAGACCTGTTAATACATCAACCGAAGGTCGTTGGGTAGCCAAAACCAAATGAATACCAGCAGCACGTGCTTTTTGTGCAATACGAGCAATCAATTGCTCTACTTTTTTGCCAACCACCATCATCATGTCGGCCAATTCATCTATCACCACGACAACATAAGGTAGCGTTTGCAGAAGAGGAGCTTCCGTATCCATCGAATCTGTAGATTTCCACAACGGATCGGCTAAAGGATGACCTGCAACTTCTGCTTCGGACACCATTGTGTTAAAGCCCGCCAGATTACGAACACCTAAAGAAGCCATCAAACGATAACGCCTTTCCATTTCTTCTACACACCAACGAAGTGCACTTGCCGCCTCTTTCATGTCTGTGACCACGGGTGTTAACAGATGCGGGATCCCATCATAGACAGATAACTCGAGCATTTTGGGATCAACCATGATCAAACGAACTTCATCAGGCGTAGCTTTAAAGAGTAAACTCAGAATCATGGCATTAATACCTACTGATTTCCCAGAGCCGGTGGTTCCTGCAACCAGTAAATGAGGCATTTTTGCCAAATCAACTACCATCGGATGACCTGCAATATCCACCCCTAAAGCAAGCGTTAAAGGAGAGTGGGCTTGTTGATATACGTCGGCTGATAATACATCAGACAGACACACCATCGCACGATTATGGTTTGGTAATTCGAGACCCACTACTGTTTTTCCAGGAATGATTTCAACCACACGCACACTGGTGACAGATAAAGAGCGAGCCAAATCTTTTGCCAAGGCTGAGAGTTTGCTGACTTTTACACCTGCGGCCAATTGTAATTCAAATCGAGTGATCACAGGTCCTGGATGCACCGAGACCACATCGGCTTCAATCCCAAAATCAAGCAAATGTTGCTCTACGTCACGTGACAAACCCTCTAATTCTTGATGAGTATACCCACCCATTGGCTCTCCAGGTTGTCCCTTTTCTAAGAGAGATAATGAAGGGAGCTCTCCTGTGACTTGCGATTTAAAAGCCACAGGAAGGGTTTGAACTTTGACCTGGGGTGGCTTTTCTATGACTGGGGTTTCATTTTCTATGGGGGCCACTAAAGGAGGTGTGCGTGTCTTTTTGGATTTGATAGGAGGTCGATGCTCAATGAGTGAAGGAGCAATAGCTCTCTTTCTATTCTTGAATTTAGCCGTGCCTGTGGCCACAAGACGCAAACTCATACGAGACAGCATCATGAAGATTCGAAGTGCAAGCAGGGTATAGTAGCCAATCTTTTCTGTCACATAAACCCAAGAAAGCCCAGTCAACCAAGTCACGCCTACCAAAAACATAGCAAGAAGCAATAAAGATGTACCCTGTAGGTTCAGTGCATGAGTTAAACTGGCCGCACAGGCCTGCCCCCAAAGACCACCCATACTATAAACAGAAACACTCGATTTTTCGCCGAGATCCAAACCAAATAGACCACACCCACCCGTAAGCATGAACAAAAGTCCTACGCTTCGAAGCAATAGTATGGGTGTATTGACTATTTTTGCATTTCGATAGTCTTGCATAAAGATCCATGCAACATAGACAAAACAAATGGGTATTAGATAAGCAAGAACACCAAATATGTAAAAAAGTCCATCGGCGATATATGCGCCCACATGCCCACCTGCATTGCCCACAGCAGCAGAAGACAAAGCTTTGTGAAAAAACCCTTGATCATGAGCGTGGTAGGTTGAGAGTGATAACAAAACAAACAAAGCTGTCGTCAACACCAGAATGAAACTACCCTCACTGACTCGTTTGGCCACAAAAAGTGGCAAGGCGGCTTTAGGGTTGCCAGCCTGATAACCCATTCTCTGTTTTGCCATAGGTATTTTAAAGCATCGTTTTTTATCATACTATTCGACATATTAACATAAGCTCTGGAGGATCTTAAAATGAATATTGAGCCTTCCGTAGTCCAAAAGGAAAACAGATAACATGACCTCTTCAAATCACCATCGCTTGATCATCCTTGGTTCGGGACCTGCAGGATATACTGCCGCAGTTTATGCTGCTCGAGCCAATTTAAATCCAGTTCTTATCACGGGTTTAGAACCAGGAGGACAGTTAACGACAACCACTGATGTGGATAATTGGCCAGGTGATGTCGAAGGCTTACAAGGACCTGCTCTGATGGAGCGAATGCAACAACATGCAAAACGATTTCATACGCGCATTATTTCTGATCACATCACCGAAGCCGATTTGCAAGTTCGTCCTTTCAAATTAAAAGGGGATAGTGAAACCTACACCGCAGATTCAATCATCATAGCAACGGGCGCTTCAGCGCGATATTTGGGGTTGGAATCAGAAAAAGCGTATCAAGGGAGAGGGGTTTCTGCTTGTGCAACCTGTGATGGTTTCTTTTATCGCAATAAAACGGTCTGTGTGATTGGAGGAGGAAACACTGCTGTAGAAGAAGCACTTTATCTATCCAATATTGCCTCCTCTGTGACTCTCATTCATCGCCGTGATACGTTACGGTCGGAAAAAATCCTCCAAGATAAGCTGATGGAAAAATCACGCTCGGGTAACATCAAGCTGATGTGGAATTACACCTTGGATGAGGTCCTTGGTGATGAGAAAAAAGTCACTGGCGTTCGCGTACAGCATGTCAATAACAAACAATTTGAAACACTCACCCTAGATGGCGTATTCATCGCTATTGGTCATACACCGAATACTGAGCTATTCAAAAACCAACTATATATTAAAGATGGCTATCTCACCATTCGTTCAGGATTACAAGGGATGGCAACGGCTACGAATATACCTGGCGTTTTTGCCTGTGGTGATGTCGCGGATCATGTGTATCGTCAAGCCATCACATCGGCAGGT